>JAYVPS010000226.1:0-4289 GCA_043757225.1 Cytophagales bacterium
CCGGAAGTAATTGCATTGCAATTAACCAAAGTAGGCTATCTCAAAGACATTGCAATAGCGGTAGGCAAAGGCAATTGGTATCCAATTGCAAAAACTTTCGAGAATTTTTCAAGCGCTATTTATTATGCTTATATCCGTCAGATAGGGGCCGGTGCAGTAGCAGCAGGTGGAATAATAACATTAGTAAAGACTATTCCGACCATCGTTGATTCCTTCCGTAAAAGTATTGGTTCACTCAAAGAAAAGAATCAAGGCGGTATTTTGCGCACCGAAGACGACCTCTCCTTCAAAGTAGTAATTATCGGAAGCATCTTACTGGTTTTCCTGGTGACGGTGCTTCCTTCTATTCCAGGAGATGGGTTTCTTCAAAAATTCCTTATCGGCATTTTGGTAGTGGTGTTTGGGTTCTTTTTCGTTACCGTATCAAGCAGAATAGTTGGGTTAATCGGCACAAGTAATAATCCCATCTCGGGGATGACCATTGCCACATTGATGGGCACGTGTTTGATCTTCACCAGCCTAGGCTGGTCCGGAAAGTTTTATGAGCCCTTAGCAATTGTGGTAGGCAGCATGATTTGTATTGCAGCATCGAATGCGGGTGGCACTTCACAAGATTTAAAAACAGGCTATATAATCGGAGCCACACCACGGTATCAGCAGTTAGCTCTTTTTATCGGAGCCATTGTGTCCTCCATTGTTATTGGATTAGTAGTACAGTTGCTAGATACTCCAACGCCAGAAATGCTTAGACAAGGGATTCATCATGCCATTGGCACGGAGCGTTATCCTGCGCCTCAAGCTACCCTAATGGCTACTCTTGCAAAAGGCATTCTATCATTCAACTTAGACTGGCAATTTGTAATGGTTGGATTTTTCATTGCGATTACCATGGAACTTTGTGGCGTAAAGGCGTTGGCATTCGCCATCGGTCTGTACTTACCGTTATCAACCACGTTGCCGATTTTTATTGGCGGGGCCTTAAAAGGGCTCGTGGATTGGCGAGCCGAAAGTAAAGGCGAGAAGCCTGAGGAAGATGAATTGAGCCGGGGAAGCTTGTTCGCAACGGGCTTAATTGCTGGTGGGGCATTAACGGGTGTAATCGTAGCAATATTGATGGTATTCTTTTTTGATGCCCTTGAGAAAGTTAATTTAGAGCATGCTCTTGTAGAATTGATGGGATCAAGTGGCTACCAAATAATGGGCGTGTTGGCATTTGCCGCAATGGGTGTTTTGCTTTATTCGTTAGTGTCTAAGAAGGCCGAGGAGTAAGGCCCGGAAGGTATTATTGCTAAAAGGTTTTTAACCTTTCATCGTTTCTTCAAATTAGGAAGCTTTTTCTTCTGCATTTAAGTTGATAATCTCTTTTAATGCTTCAAGTGCGACCTTCTCTGCTTCTTCTACTTTGCCATCTGCGTTAATCACATCGTACATATCAGTATAGACTTTGTACTTCTCCGAAAAGGTGACGCTGCTAAAGTGTTTGAATGTTTCGCTGATTATTGCAATTACTTTTTCGTGACTAAGTGATTTGTACTCAATGACAGCGTCATCGTATTTCTTTTTATGATCGGCTTCTAGGGGGAATAGCTTCACCATCTTGTCCAAAATAACTTCTTCTTCTGACTGATGAAGGTATTTATCGGCCAAAGCCATGTGAATGTAAAGGAAAAGGACGAAATCTGAGAAATTGTTGTGTATTACCATAAAGCCAATTTGTTATTCTGTAATCGATCAAAAATAAGATATTTTTCGGGAAGTTTATTTTTCCTTTGCTATTCAGATTTCTTTACTACCTCGTAATTTACTCCACGTTCTTTTAAGTAGTCAATCACAAAGTGAAAGTTCTTTTCATCTTCCCCTAAAAATTCGGGAGGGCTGATGCCTTTGCGTGAATAGTGTCCGTTCAATACTAAGTTAACCACGGCAGTACAGGTATAACCGGTGGTGCGTGCCATTGAAAGAGTGCCTGTTGATTTTTCAGTACGATCAAACAAGTTGTATTCGTATGAAGTCGGCTTACCATTTTCTTCACCAATTATGCGGATACGCATAACGGTAAATTCTTCTTCGCCCGGTTTTAGTTTCCATTTAGGAAAGAGAAGTTTGGCGGTCACGTCAATCGGGCGAATTTTTATGCCATTGATTTCAACCGGCTCATAGTTGAAGAAACCTGTTTCTCGGAGTACTCTCAAGTATTCGACACATCCCGGATATCGGAGAGTTTTCTCTATCATGTTTGGAATGTTAGGCATGGTTTTAATTAGTGAACGCAAACCATCAGAGTTCCAGGACTCTAATGTTCCTATTTGATTGAACTGAATTAATTCAGGATCAGAGAGTGCTTCCCTTACGACAGTCTGACTATTTTGAACGTACCGGGCAGGACGAATATATTCTTCGATTACATCGATAGGAGAGAAGACAGCCTTGTACTCGTATGGCCACTCTCGTACTATAGGCAAACCTCCCACAAGGCATTCATAGGTATTGATTTTCATCTGCCTGTTATGATGACCCAAAATAATATTGCCCATACCAGGTGCTACTCCACAATCAGTAACGATGGTTACATTTTTACTTTTGGCTAAGTCATCTAATTGGAATGGATCTTCCGGAAAGAAAGATATGTCCACCATATTTTTCCCCGCTTCAATTACGGTTCGGGCGGTCTTTAATCCCATGAAGCCGGGCACGGCACCCACTACTAAATCATAAGGTTGGATGGTGGAAGTTAGAAGTTGGAGGTTGGAGAAATCAACCTTTTGGGTTTTAATGTTATGTTTTTGAACTTCGGCCAGCGCTTGATCATTGATGTCCACGGAAGTGACGTCATAATTTTTCGCTAAATCGATGGCCATTGCCTTGCCTACCAGGCCGGCACCTAAAACAATAAGCTTTTTCATTTTGTAATTAATTAAATCGTAATTCGTACCCTTGAATCTAAAGTTTGATCTGAATCCTAACTTGTTCTAATGTTTGATGCTGCCAAAATACTCCAAAAAGCAAAACATTCTGCTTTTTATCGTAAAGTCTTGAATTGGTCATTAGCGAGGATGATTCCTTTCAATAAACCACATGGGTTTAAAGTGATTGAAATAGATGATTTTCGAATTAAAACTTTGATGCCATACAAAAAGGGCAATTTCAATCACATTAAGGGATTGCATGCGTGTGGGCTTGCAACTATTTCTGAGTTTACTACGGGCTTTTTATTACTAAGCCTTTTAGATAGTAAGAAGTATCGCATTATTATGCAACGATTAGAAATGAACTATCACTATCAAGGAAAGATGGATGCTACAGCTGAATTCGCTATAACAAAAGAATGGCTAGACGAAAAAGTGATCAAGCCTTTGGAGAATCAAGAATCGGTAGTGGTGCCTTGCGAAATAAAAATCCATGATATTAAAGGTAATCACCTGACAACAGGTACCGTTTTTTGGCAGTTTAAAGATTGGACTAAAGTGAAAACAAAGGTAAATTAGTGTTGAAGTTTATAAGTTGATTTATACGGGCTGGATTAAATTGAATGGATATGAGAAAAATTGACGCCTTGCTTTCAGAATACGGTGAAAGCCACCAGAATGCAACTAACAAAGCCATTCATTGGATTTGTGTGCCGCTTATTTTTTTTAGTATAGTTGGATTGATAGGATCTATTCCATCAGGATTTTTACAATCTATTTTGGGGGGAGGTAAAGTTTATGCCAACTGGGCAGCGGTGATGCTGGCAATAGCATTGATCTATTACGTCACACTTTCTATTCAGCTTGGCATCGGTATGTTGCTGTTTGGTTCATTGTGTCTCTTTGTAATGAAGTGGATCGTAATAGCTAATATCGCACCACTATGGGCAATAAGTTTGGGAATCTTTGTGGTGGCGTGGATTGGCCAGTTTTATGGGCACAAAGTAGAAGGCAAGAAACCATCATTTTTAAAGGATGTTCAGTTTTTGATGATAGGCCCTGCTTGGCTCATGCATTTTATTTATAAGAAATTAGGAATCTCTTACTAACTTTTACTTGTCACGATTTCAATTTTTTTGCGAACCCATTAAAGATTTCAGTCCCTTGGCAGGGACTTTTTTATTCAACAATCCTGCTCATTTGAAAACTCAATGCGCAAGAGATTGGTGGCGATATGACTTAAACAGTTCAGGAAAAACATGTATTCAAATTTATATTCATGTACAAGATGAGATTGCTTCCAGCCCTCTTCGAGCACCATTTGGCTCGGTAGAGGTTTTTAAAAATGTATCATTAAAGGAATGGAAGAACTTTTTTATCAAG
>JAYVPS010000227.1:0-16169 GCA_043757225.1 Cytophagales bacterium
AACGATCGATACTGTATTTATTGCTTCAAGACCGGATACTATTGTGCAGACCAAAATTATCTATGTGAAGCAGCCGGTTACTGCAGCGGTGCAGATATCAAATGAAACAAATCAATCCGAAATCATAATTTCTAAAGGTGTGAATATGAAAGACAAAGAAGAGTTGGAAAAACTTTTGGTCTCAGGTTCTGAGTTGTAATTGTAGCAACACCTCCGGGTTTTTTAAAAACCGAGAGGTTTAATGGCGAATGATTGCGTGAGGGATTGAAGTGGAAAGCCCACACCCCGCGTTTCGCGGGGGAGGACTTGGAACGAAAAGCCCGACCCGCAAGGGCACGCCCAAAAGATTACTTCAAATGCTCTTCAAATAATTTTAATATCCGTTTATACTCATCTGTCCAACTGCTGGGCTCTACAAAGCCGTGGTCTTCCATGGGATAAGCGGCCAATTCCCAATTATCTTTTCCCAGTTCTATTAAGCGCTGCGATAGCTTCACAGCATCCTGAAAATGTACATTTACATCCAACATTCCATGGCAAATTAGCAGATGACCTTTTAACCCCTCGGCATGATATAGAGGCGAGCTTTTTACATAGGCAACACTATCTTGATAGGGCACATTCAAAATATTGGCTGTGTATTGATGATTGTATTGAGCCCAATCTGTAACAGGTCTCAATGCAGCCCCAGCAGCGAATACATCAGGTGTGGTGAACATACCCATTAAGGTAATGAAGCCGCCATATGAACCACCGTAAATGCCGATGCGTTTTGGATTGATATTATATTTTTCCGTCAGCCACTTTGCACCATCTACCTGATCTGTCAAATCTTTCCCACCCATGAAGCGATAGATGCCCGTGCGCCAATCACGACCGTACCCAGCACTGGCGCGATAATCCATGTCTAACACGGTATAGCCTTTATCGACCAATAAATTGTGAAACATATATTCACGAAAGTAACTGCTCCACCACTTGTGGGCATTTTGTAAATAGCCAGCACCATGAACAAAAATTACCGCTGCACCAGTTGGTTTTTCGGGTTTGTAAACGCGCGTGTAGACATTGGCTCCATCGCGCGCTTTGAAGGTAGTTACCTCCGGCTCTCGCCAGTTGTAGGAGTTGAATTCCGCAGACAATGAGCGTGTAATTTGTTGCGGTTTTGCGCCTGCTTTATTTTCCTGAATGTAAAGTTCCCATGGCTTATTGCTAAATGAGTAGCGATAGGCGATCCACTTTTCATCTGGAGAGAGTGACACTTCATTTGCACCAGTGAGGGAAGTGATTTTTTCGACTTTGCCACCTGTTACCGCAAGTTTATAAAAATGTTTCTCCCCCGGATGCACTTCATTGGTAGTGATGAAAAAAAACTTTTTGTCGTGCGAAAGGTCAACGGATTGGACTTCATAGTTACCTGAAGTAAGTGCTTGTTTTTTTTCGGTCGTAATATCGACCGTATATAGGTGAGAATATCCTGTAGCTTCTGACTGAAACCAAATGGTTTTACTGTCTGCGAGCCAGCCAATATTTGCACCACCGAAACCACCGATTCCGGGGCCGCCAATCCAGGCATCATCGTGCTGGCGATCAATTATTTTAAATTTTCGAGTGGTAACGTCAAGGGTTACAATCCACCGATCTTTATTGTCTTGTGAACGAAGTACGAGTATGTTATTTTTTCCATCGGGTGACCAGATTAAATTTGAAAATGAAACTGGCCGAGCTTCTAATTTTTTCTCTTTGGCGTCTTTGGTGGGCTTTACTGGATACTCTTTTTTGAATTCGGGAACATCGAAAATACCGGGTATATCATCGGTCTTAACCGCCAAGATAGTGTCTCCTTTTAAATCATAAATAAATAGTTCTGAAATATTTTGAAGCGCCCCAACTTTTGCACGACTGGAAATATCTTCTGTAAAGCCGGACTCTGTTACATAGTTAGGAACGATCGTGCTTTTGGTGGTTGCACTTTTTGTAACGCGATAAGTGATAAACTTACTGTCGGGACTCAGTTGAATATTGTCAGCAGTTTTTTCATCGAGGTAAATTTCTTTTGGATGTTTCGGTTGATCTGCTTTACGACTTTTTTCTGAAGCTTTTTTATCCTCGTTGCGCTGTTTTAGAATTTGAAAGTAAGCGAGTTGATCGGCCTTCAACCACTTTTCTTGTTCGCTAATTTTAGTATCAGATTTCTTTGCTCCTTTTTTAAAGTCAGTAAGTTGTTCTAATTTTCCAGTGTCCGCCTCCCAGCTAAAGAGATTTCCATTGGCATTGAATAGAACTTTCTTTTCATCAAATGAAAGTACTGGGTTTGACTCTCTATCAAGTGTATTGGTGATTTGTGTTGGCCTTAAATTATCGAGGTCTACTAAAAAGATGTCTCCATTTTTTTCATACACCTTTTGAGTGTTCATTTTATTGTAGTTCCCAAATTGGGCAGGAAGTTGTCTGCGATTCAGAGGGCTTATTTTTACAGGTTTTAAATTCGGGAGAACAACTGTATAAAGGGAGTCCCCCGAATTATTTTCGGGATTCCAATTAAAATAAACTTGCTTACTATTCTCTGCCCAAAATACGTTAGAGGGCGCAACGCCCATCCATTTCGGGTTGCGCATGATCTTCTCGATTGTAAGTGGTGCTAGTTGTTGTGCAAAGGTCGGGGAGCTGATCAGCAATAGTATAAATATTTTTTTCATCGTTATTAATTTTGGAACTCGAAAAATAGGAAAAGAATCAAGATGTAATGCGAGATTTTATTTTAGTGGTAAGTAAATTTTTCAAAAGAACTTAGAAATAGGGCAATGAAAACAAACTAGGGAGGCAGAAGAGTACAGAGCTTGAAGGGAAATTAAATTTGAGCTCTAAGCATATCAAAAAGGCTTTATCGTTTGTTGTTGCAGTAACATCGTCTACTATCTTTCGATACTATCAAACAATATTGTAGTTTACTATTGCATAAAATCCATTGATTGACTTACCCCCTCCACTCACTGGGAGTCATGCCTGTTAATTTTTTAAATGCTGTATTAAAGGATGATTTGGAATTGTACCCTACTTCTTCGGCAATTTCTTCTACTTTAATGTTGGCCTTTTCTTTTAATAGGATTTTGGCTTCTTCAATGCGGTACTCGGCTGTCATCTCAAAAAAACTTTTTCCGAGGCCATCGTTGATAACTTGCGAAAGTTGATGCACGGATACTTTCATTTGATCAGCCAAATCGGGGAGCGAGAAATTCGGCTTGAGAAAAGGTTTTTGAGCGGTCATAATTTCCTTTAACCTTGAGAGCAAATGAAGCTGCTGCTCGGGTGTAATGGATGAGCTTTTGTATTTCTGTTGTTCGATCAGCGAGGATTGTTTAAAAAAACCTGATTGCCGAATTACCTGAAAGCTGATTATATAAATGGCTATTGTTATATAGGCCGCAAACAAATGATCGCCCATGTCATCACGATAAAAAAGCTTTACAACAAAAATCATTAGTATCACAAGTGCAATTTGAACAACGGCAGCTCGTAGCTTTATGAAAGTGCCTTGTCTTGTCTTCCAAAAGGATTCTTTCTTTGCTTTGAACGCATTGATTGTAACAAAGAGTCCCAAGAAAGTGTAGATGCTTAAATGAATTAAGATTAGTTCGCTATGGTACGGAGTACTGAACAAATAACTGGAGTAGGTTGCATGCACATCGCGAAAGGATAAACCAGGAGGGTGATAGGATCCAATCCAAGCGTTGAATTTGACATCCTCGGATTGAAGAAAAAATGGAATTTGAATGAGTAACCAAAGAGCAGGAATAATGAAATGGTAATAGTTTTTTTGCCCGACCTTTCCATTCACCAGACTAATTGTAATTAGGTAAAACGAAGGGCCAATTACAAAGGCGAGTGGCTCAGAAAAATCAACTAACCAAAGACAGGAAAGAATGTAGCCTGTATAGCATAGGAGAATTTCGAGTGTGCAAGAAGCCATCGCCAAGACAAGAATTCCCTGGAAGATATTGGCTTCTATCTTTCGGTTTTCTTTCGAAAAGAAAAACAAGGATAGAAAGGCTGCTTGTACAATGCCAAGGAAAATAAAAATGGCGAATAGGTCGATTTTATATTGCATTCTGGTTGACAAGTTAGAAAAACCCTAAGGAGTAAATACTATCTTTGGGATTACTATGGAAACAAAAATTTTATCTGCTACAATAGATGATGCTGTAGTATTAAATGTACTTGTAAACTCAGCTTATCGAGGTGACTCATCCAAACAGGGATGGACAACCGAGGCCGATCTTCTGGCCGGTACGCGCATAGATGAAGCGGCCATGCTAGAGTTGATTCAAAGACCCGGTACTACTGTCTTAAAGTATGTTGAGGACAACATAATTTTGGGTTGCGTAGAATTGCGCCACGAGAATGGAAAACTTTACCTCGGCATGCTCTCTGTTGCTCCTAACACGCAAGGTAAAGGCATTGGAAAAAAGATGTTGTCTGCAGCCGAAGAACATGCTAAAAAGCTTGGCGTTAAAACTATTTTCATGACTGTAATTTCGGTGCGTAATGAGTTGGTCGAGTGGTATGTGCGGCATGGCTATCGGTTGACGGGTGAGCGCAAGCCATTTGTTGTTCAGGACACGCGTTGGGGAATACCGAAGCAAAAATTGGAGTTTGCCGTGTTGGAAAAAGCACTGGGCAATTGAGGTTAATGCTATTAAAATAATTTCGGCAATAAATATGAATACAATTGGCTACTTTTCGACAGTTAAATAACATTCAAGTATGAAACATTCTTTATTTCTTTTAACATTATTTCTGGCGTTTCCTGCATTTTCACAAAACGCTGATTTGCCAACTGATTTTTTAACCAAAGGTTTTCATATGGGCCGTAGAGAAAAGCTGCGCGAAAAGCTTCCACCTAATTCTGTAGCCGTATTTTTTGCCAACCCAGTGCGCAACCGTGCAAATGATGTGGATTATACCTATCATCAAGATCCGGATTTCTTTTATTTGACAGGATACAAAGAGCCGGATGCTGTGTTGTTTTTATTTAAAGAAAATCAGACTGCTAACAACAGTACACAATACAACGAAATACTTTTTGTTCAGCCTCGTAGTGCTATGGGCGAGATGTGGACCGGTAGACGCTTAGGCGACAAAGGGGTGAAAGACCTGCTGGGATTCACCCAAGCCTTCAATAATACAGAGTTTAAAAAATACGATATCAACTTTACCAAGTTCGATAAGGTGTTGTTTTATGAATTTTTGAGTGATGTGCGAAATGATCTGCGTGACTCAGCAGATCTTTTTGATTTACAGGCTCAGTTTAAAACTAAGGTAAACTACCCTGATAAGAGTAAGACAACCTTAACAGTAGAGCCAACAAAAAATAATTTAGATATGACGGGCTTAGAGTCTATTATGGATAACCTTCGCGGGATTAAGACACCGGAAGAGTTAGACATGGTGAGGAAGGCGGTTCAGATTTCCTGTGTCGGTCAGTTGGAAGTAATGAAGGCAATGAAACCGGGAATGAGTGAGCGTGAGGTACAAGGCATTCATGAATTTGTTTTTAAGAAATATCAAGCCGAAGAGTTGGGATACCCTTCGATTGTAGGCGCGGGTCACAATGGATGTATTCTTCACTATGTTGATAATTACAAACCCACGATCTCCAACAAAGATTTAGTGTTAATGGATTTAGGAGCAGAGTTTCACGGATACACGGCAGACATCACACGCACGATTCCTGTGAACGGAAAATTTTCGCCTGAGCAAAAGCAGATTTATGAGTTAGTATTGAAGGCTCAAGAGGAAGCCATGAAGATTTGCAAACCCGGTACGCCCTTCCGCGATTTAACGGCAGCAACGCGCATTGTAGTGAACAAGGGCCTAGTAGAGTTGGGCATTATAAAAACCATTGACGAAAAAAATCTCTACTACCCGCATGGCTGCTGCCACCACATCGGGCTGGATGTACACGACCGCGGAACGTATGATAAATTGGAAGAGAATATGGTGATCACCATCGAGCCCGGCATTTATATTCCAGACGATGCGCCTTGCGATAAAAAATGGTGGGGCATTGCCGTGCGTATTGAAGATGACTATCTCATTACCAAAGATGGCTATGATCATTTGTCAATTTCCGCTCCGCGCACAGTAAAAGACATTGAAGCAGCTATGAAACTTTCAAGCCCGCTTGATAATTTTATTTTGCCTGAGCTGGGGAAGAAGAATTAGTTATTGACGGGCTGATCACTCAAACTACCAGCCTGTCAACTTGTTTCTAAGGTGTATTTACTTCGTTAAACCCATCTTTATGATCGGTCCAGCTCATTGGATAGTCTTTATCTAAAAACTCCAACGATTGATCGGTGAGATGCAGGGGATGAAACGTATCAATCATTACTGCCAACTCATGGGTTTCTTTAGCGCCTATGCTTTTTTCAACTGTTCCCGGATGTGGGCCGTGCGGTAATCCGCCCGGATGTAAAGTGAATGAGCCACGCTCAATACCTCTGCGACTCATAAAATCTCCTTCTGCATAATACAACACTTCATCACTATCGATATTACTGTGGTTGTAAGGAGCAGGAATGGCCAATGGATGGTAGTCAAACAAGCGGGGCACAAAAGAGCAGATTACAAAATTACGTGCTTGAAAGGTTTGGTGTACGGGCGGTGGTTGATGCAGCCTTCCGGTGATGGGTTCGAAATCATGAATAGAAAAAGCGTAGGGCCATAAAAATCCATCCCATCCAATGATATCCAATGGGCTGTGAGCATAAACATAATTGTGCAAGAAACCTTGCTTTTTTATTTTGATAAGATGCTCGCCTTTTTTTGTGTCTGTTACAAGGTCATAAGGTGGGCGGATGTCGCGTTCACAATATGGTGAATGTTCCAGTAGTTGGCCTAATTGATTTCTATACCGCTTTACCGTCTCAATAGGCGCGGCCGATTCTATAATCAACAGGCGCAGAGGCCCTTCCTTAAATTCTAATTTATAAATTACCGTACGGGGTATAACAATGTAATCTCCTTTCTTAATATCAAGCTTCCCGAAAGGAGATAGCAACGAACCTTCGCCATCGTGAACATACAAGACCTCATCGCCCTCCGCATTTTTATAGAAATAATCCATGGTGCGCTTGCGAGGAGAGCAAATGGAAATAGAACAATCATTGTTCATCAGCAGCACTTTACGGGCATCTAAATAATCTTCTCCAGTACTAGTTACTTTAGAAGTATTGAGGTGTGTTTGACGCAAGGCGTACTCTTCTACCCGCTTCGCCCCGTACCTCACCGGTTCCTTCACTTCTTTAATTTTAGTGGGCGGGTAGACATGATAGAGATTAGAATATATTCCAGAAAATCCTTCGGAGCTTACTAATTCTTCTTTGTACAAACTGCCATCGGGCTGACGAAATTGCGTGTGACGCTTGGGTGGAATTTTTCCTAACCGATGATAGTACATCTCTAATGAAATTTAGGGAGACAAGTTAGAGAAATTGCTTTAAATTACCTTACCTCTTGCTACACGAACCTTGATCCGAGTCGCCTTGGATACCTCAAATCGGTTCGGCATCTTTCTACATCTTCCCTCTATTCAAATCAGGTATGCGATCAAACAATTTGATGGCTTGCTGCAGTACCTCGTTTGTTTCGTTGAAGATGGGATAGAAATGACTGTTGTCCCACACCCTGCGGGCAATCTCGGCCTTTAAATAGATTTGAAACAGCTTTTTGTTTTTGTTCAGGTCTTTGTGATCGGGAGGAATATTACTCTTCCTTCCCATTTCAACAACCTCGTTTAACATGGGATCTGTCACCATAAAGTGTTGCTGATATCCGAGAAAGCTTTTTTGTTTTAAAGATGCGTTTTGCTTTTCGGCATAGTTAAAAGCAAACTCACGCAAGACATTTGCGTATGAAAGTTCATTGAAATATTTGCTGGTTAGTGTTGTATCTAACGGAACAAAATAATCGGGCATGATGCCCCCTCCACCATATACGGTACGGCCGTTGAGCGTTTTGTATTTTAATGAGTCGTTGAACTTAACACTATCAGCGGTAAAAAACTCACCATGTTTATAACGTATCGCAATGTCTCTGTCATAATCATCAGTGTTTTCATAAGGTTTTTGAATCGAACGGCCGCTTGGAGTGTAATATCGGGAAATTGTGAGCCGAACTTCCGAACCATCGTTCAAGTCAAAAGGCCGTTGCACTAACCCTTTTCCGTATGATCGCCTACCCACCACCAAGGCGCGGTCGTTATCTTGTAATGCGCCACTCACAATTTCAGAAGCTGATGCACTCCCTTCATTTACCAACACAATTAAATCACCTTTTTCAAAATCACCTTTTTCGGTGGCAATGGCGTCTTCATTATATTTTGTCACCTGTCCTTTGGTAAAGACAATTTTTTCGCCCTTCGGCAAAAATTCATCGGCAATCGAAATAGCCTGATCCATATAACCTCCTGGGTTACCTTGTAAATCAAGTACCAATTTTTTCATTCCTTCTTCCTTTAACTTAGCAAGAGCACTTTTAACTTCTTCATAAGTTGTTTGAGAAAACCGGTTGACTTTGATATATCCGATTTCTTCATCCACCATGTAGGAAGCATCAACAGAAAATTGCGGAATTTTATCGCGGACGATGGTAAAGGTAATCGGCTCTTTCTTATTTTTTCGAAGCACCACAATTTTTACTTCTGTGCCTTTGGCTCCTTTTAAGTATCGTTGAACATCTGAATTTGTGAGCTTGATATTGGCAATCGATTTATCGCCCACCTTCACAATCCGATCTCCGGGTCTAACACCAACGGCCTCTGAGGGGCCACCACTCAGGGCAGATACAACTACGAGCGTATCATGAAAAATATTGAACTCAATTCCGATGCCTTCAAAATTTCCTTTCAAATCTTCGTTGGCGGCTATTCGATCTTTCGATGAGATATAGGCAGAATGCGGATCTAATTTACTGAGCAAATGAGTGATGGCATCTTCTACCAGGTCATCTGTTTTAGTATCGTCAACGTATTCGTTTTTTACTAAGCTCAGCACTTCGCGTAGTTTTTGAATTTCGCTGTTTGTTTCTCCCCTCGCAGATTTGGAGGTCAACCCTGCTCCCAGCAGCACACCGCCCGCTAGGCCAATACAGAGAATAAGGGGCAAACTGATCTGATAATTGGAATTATTATTATCGCTCATGTCAACTAAACTTGATTTTGATACACTAACGCAGCCTAAAGACTAAAGTTATTGACGTAAAAATGGCTAAAAATTACGAGAGACGAACCTTTTGCGCTCTGATCTTCAATTTTTACCTTTGTTATCCCATGGAAAGAGTTCTGTTAAAAAATAGGCGTATTGCAGATCTTGTGGAAGAAGACAAAGAAATGGCGCAAGTCCTTTATTACTTTGGCATTCGCTTCTACGAGTATTCTGAGCAAACCCTTGAACAGGTCTGCTTGAAAATGGGACTTAAGGTAGATCAACTGGTGCGTGAATTGGAATCGCCCCGCACTAATTTTCAAGAAGAGTATATCCCTCTTTTTTCTTATCCGATTGATCTCATTATCGAATATTTAAAGCACACCCATTTTTTGTTTGTCAAGCACAAACTTCCTTACATAGGGAGGCTGGTAGAAAACTTTAAAGCCGATCATGCAGATTACAATTCTGTTGAGAAGGACTTAAAAGTTTTGTATCCTCTGTTTTTGGAGGATTTTATTCATCACATATATGAAGAGGAGGATACGCTCTTTAAGTATATCAAAACATTGGAGCGTGCTCAACGTGGATATTACAATCCATCACGCTTATATTGTCAGATGGAAAAGCGCTCCTTACAAACTTGCGCTATAGAGCACCAGGCTCATGATGATGAAATGGCGGGCATCCGAAGAATTACAAAGGACTATCATCTTACAGCCGATGCTCCCTTACACATTAAAGTGATTTATACCGAGCTTATCAATTTTGAGAGAAGTTTGCAAGTGCATGCTCGCATTGAGAATGAAATCCTTTTTCCAAAAGCTATGGCGTTGGAAAGCCAGATAAAGCAAGCTTTTTTTGAGAAGGCTAAGTGGAATTAATACACATCTGGATCAACTCATCATGCCGAAACAATTCCTTTGAAAAATTTGAATGATATTATCTGCCGCCTTTCTTAACGCTTTTCTTTTTTTTGCTTTAGCCGGAATTCATTTTTATTGGGCTGCGGGTGGCGAGTGGGGCGGAGATGTCGCAGTTCCTTCCACGAAATCGGGAACTAAGCTTATAACGCCATCCGCATTGGCTTGTGTTATGGTTGGCATTGGACTCTCAATTTTTGGGCTCATTGAATTAGGAAGAGCCGGACTGCTCTTTCTCACAAGCTTTAATAAATTTTTTGTTTATGGAAATTATTTTATTGCCTGCATCTTTTTCCTCAGAGCAATGGGTGACTTTAATTATGTGGGATTTTTTAAGAAGGTGAAAGGAACCCCTTTCGCCAAGAATGATACCGCCCTTTATTCACCGCTTTGTCTTTTTATTTCGATAACGAGTTTATACATAGGTTAATAATCAAATGAACCTTACCCAGCTTCATAAAATTCGGCAAGTGGCAATGGATGGCAACTGGCCAGAGATGGAGAATTTTTTTAATTCTTCTCTTCAGCTAAAGCAAATGCATATTCGTATTGACCTTTCAAATCCTAAAACCCCTACTGTATATATTGATCAGGTACAAGAGATGCATCGTGGCGGTATTGGCACCGATGTTGTTAACGGAGCGGTTATTGCCATGTTGGCGGACTTGGCTATTGGTCTTTTAGGATTGGCCCATTATGCCGAAGGCATGACGGCTACTTCAAGTTTAACCATTCATTATGTTAAGCCACTGTTGGCGCAGAAAGTTATCGTTAAAGCGGAGCAGACTGAAGTAATAGGCAGAAGGATTTTTGGTGTGGCGAAAGTAATGAATGAAAAAGAAGAAGTTTGTAGTTATGCCAATGGTTCGTTAGCGAAAGGGATAGTAGTGTAATTCCGGCAATTCATCTCTAGATAAGATTATTCGAAAAAGCATATTTTACCAATCCTGCTAAATTGATAGCTCCTCCTGCTACTCCTTTATTTTCATATTTCTGGAATAAAAAAAGCCAATCTGAAAGTTTGATTCTTAGAGGAGAAATCGAATCAGGAATTAATTATTCAGACAATATTGGTGAAGATGTTTCAAAGGCCAGAACAGGCTTAGCCAAACAATTTGCCTTTAGAAAGGAAATGACCCCAGTCGTAATAGAAACCACAAGGGAAAAATATAAGAATGCCGCCAAGAAGGCGTTAGAAAAGTATGCCGATGAATTTGTCCTCCTAAGTCAAAAATAACTAGACGGAATTTTTAAAGCAGACAGAATATCAACTCAAGCCCATCCAAATTTTGGATAGGCTTTTATTTTGTTAATTGTCCCAATCAAAATATTCATCCTTCTCAAGCTCTAATTCTTTTTTCTTTTTTTTGCCCTTTAATTTAAAGGCATCTTTGAGTTCTTGGACTTCTTTTTTAAAATCGCTTATAATTTTCTTTTTCACTGCACCCTTATCGTAACTAATCTCGTACTGATTTGTCGTTCCGATGATCTTTAAAAAAAATTTGGTTTGACCTTTGGTATCTTCTTCAATTGCCCCAAAGGCTGCATCCGGATCGATTTTCTTTTTGCTTCGCAGTGGCGCAATTACTCGGTAGTCAATTTTTTGATCAAAGGTATGTGTCCCGCTTACTTGAATGACAGTTGCATTGCTTTTAATCTCCATCAGAGGAATGTAGATGGTTTCATTTTCGATGTGTATATCATTCTTTAAATCCGCAAAGCGGAGCTTGCTTAAACTCTCATCATCTAAATATTTGTTCAAGGCTTTCAGCGGTTCAAATTCATTGAGTTCTCCGTTTTTGATGGTAGCACTAATGTCGGCTGTTAATGTTTTTGAAATTAACTTTAAGTTTTCATTGAGGGTCATATCCATCGTTACATCAGCAAAAGCCTGACCTCGAAGATGTTTGTCTTGAATAAAGTCTTGATAGAAATTTTTAAAAACGTAAAACACACTGTCTAAGTGAATGCCCTTTAACTTAAAGGCACTTGTTATCTCAATGGTTTTCGGATTTTTTGCGTCTACAATTCCTTCTAAGGTTAATTCTCCGCCCATGGCCTTCATAACAATATTTCGTGAAACGGCTACTTGGTTTTTTACCAACAAGTTTCCCTTTATGTTTTGTGGGTGAAAGCGTTTATATTTTAGATTATTCACATCACAATTAAAATTGAGATGCAAGTTGGGCGAAATGCTAAAATGATAGCCCTTCGATTGATCTTCACCAAAGCCAATAGAAAAAAGTTGATCCACATCCAAGAAGTTGGATTTCAAATCGGCTTCAATACCGATGGGTTGATCTTCGAAGATCAAAAACGTAACAATGTTTTTGAAGAACCCATTCAGTAAAAAATCGCTATTCTCGAATTGACCCTTTAAATTACTCATAGCCAAATCATTGTTATTAAATTGCAGCGAGCCATTGACGTCTTTGAATCGAATGCGCTGTTTCCCAAAGCTGAAATTTATATTGGCCAATTCCACAACGCCATTAGTTTTTACTTGCTGCGCGGTGGATTTCTTTTTGAGTAAAGCAAGATTTCCTTCCAATGAAAAGTCAGCTTTTATGGAGCCGTCAACTTCGTTGATGTCAGCGATCGGGTAAAATCGTTGGATGGAAATTGCATCGAGCTCTCCTTTAAAGTCAAAGGCCACATATGGATTCTCAAAATTTTGCATTGACAGATTGGCCGAAAATTCTTTCCCATTCAATTCTCCCTTCATGTTTTTTAAGTACAGTTCAGCGTTTTTAAATTGAGTGAGCGCAGGACTAGCAAAAGAACCTTCTAAGTTGGCATGTTCGATTTTTGATTGGTACTCGGGATGGAAAAAAGTGGCGTCCTTGCATCCAAATGCGATGGAGATAAATGGATCTTTATGTTCACTTATCTCACCTTTCAGCGTAAGCGTAAAAAAAATATCTCCTTTGCTTTGGTATTGTGTCAATTTTCGGTTCGCATTCTCAGGCAATAGGGCCAATAGTGTTTGTATCGTAGTTTCTTTTCCCTCCGCTTTTATATCGATTAGGTTCTTTTTTTTGAATCTATAAGTCCCTGTCACTTCAAAGGTTGATTTGTTTATTTTTAGATTGCCGGAGTTGATGTATACAATTTTATTTTCGTCATCATAATCCACGAGGGCGTTGATATCAAATTTTTTTTCTTTCAAGAATATCTGTTGATTCACTTCAATTTGATTGGTAGTTATGTCTCCGGTAGCGTTTATTTTATACAAATCATCACGGATACCAATGGAGGCGGTCAATTTTTCGCTGGTAAAGATATGGTGTTGGTGAATTTGCTGATCGTGATAACTGATAACCGTATTGAACAACCTCACATTCTTTAAGTCAAAGGAGATTTTACTAATTGAATCTTTAGCAGCCTTGGCTGTGGTGAAATTATTTTTTCCGGCAGCATTGATTTTAAGATTCGTTTCGCTGTTGTTGATTTGTAACCCCCGAATGGTGTAGTTCCCTCGCCAAGCTTCAAACGGATTCATATAAAATGAAACTTTTTTGGCCGTTAACAAAGGGTATTCCCCGGGCTGACTATCCTCTATGTATACATCAGTAAATACAATTGCCAGATTAGGAAAGTCTTGCCATGTTGAGATCTCAATCTTTCCGATTTTAACAGGTGTGTTGAGACTTTTATTCGCCTCCTTGATAAACTCTTGAATAATACGATCCTTGAAGAAGTAGAGGGAAGCCGCAAGAATAATAACCAGCGCGAGTAATCCCGAGATTATATAGCTAGCGATTTTTGTTACTTTTTTCAATCTGAAAATAAATAGTTGCGTAAAGATACTCTACAACTATTGAACCAAACAGGTAAAAAAATTACGCATAGGTAATTGACGATCCCAAACCTTTTTATTATCCTACTTCAGCCTCGATGCTACCTCTTCCCAATTCACAACATTCCACCAGTTGCTAACATATTCGTTGCGCTTGTTTTGATATTTTAAATAGTAGGCATGTTCCCATACATCGAGTGCAAGCAAAGGTGTTCCTTTCAAATCACTAACATCCATCAAAGGATTATCTTGATTGGGAGTTGATCCGATTTTTAATTTTCCTCCATCGTTTACAAGCCAGGCCCAGCCTGATCCAAAACGTTTCATCCCCGCATCGGTAAACTGTTCTTTAAATTTCTCGAAGGAGCCGAAACTTCCGTCAATGGCTTCCGCCACTTTGCCCGAAGGAGCTCCTCCGCCATTAGGTTTCATTACCCGCCAAAAGATATTATGGTTCCAAACGCCACCTCCGTTGTTGCGGGCTTTCGCGGATAGTTTGGATGTATTATTGAAAAAGTCTTTTTCAGTTTCAAAAGAAATTTTGTCAGCTGCAATGGCCTCGCCAACATTTTTGACATAGGCTGCGTGATGTTTTCCGTAATGTATTTCCATCGTCATGGCGTCAATGTTAGGCTCTAAGGCATTAAAGTCATAGGGCAACTTTATTTGAGAAAATACCAACGGTGCACTTTCGGCAAATGCTTCCGTACTTGTAATCATAGGTCCAGCAATTGCAATGGCGCTCACTTTAATGGCACCTTTGACAAACTCTCTTCTGCTTGTTTTCATTTTTTCGGATTGATTTGAATTTTATAAATATGTGACTTAATGATCATTGGCCGTAAACATTTTTTTTAAGCAAAAAGCTAAGCCTATTGCCTGATACCTTAATGTCTTTCAATCAGCAAGAACATAAATTTACTTAAAAATTACATAGCTTGCACTAACCAAAAAAAGTGGCGACATATGGCAGAAGTATTGTACGATGAAGTTCCTTCGTTGGACTTGGTGGACTTCACAGGAAACAACCCTGACAAGAAGAGAAAATTCGTGGACGATTTGGGGGCAGCCTACAATAACATCGGTTTTGTCGCTATTCGAAGTCATTATTTGACCGATGATCTTTCGGGTAGGCTTTATCAAGTAATAAAGAACTTTTTTGCGTTGCCTGATTCGGTAAAACAACAATATGAAATTCCTGCTTTAGCCGGACAACGAGGCTATATTGGCAAGGGAAAAGAACATGCCAAAGGTCGCAACACAGGCGACCTAAAAGAATTTTATCATGTCGGTCAAGAAGTGATGGATAATGATCCAATCAAGAATGAATACCCCTCCAATATTTGGCCAAAAGAATTGCCAGAGTTTGAAGGAATTGCTTTGGAGGTTTATCAGTGTCTCCAAAAGACGGGTGTACAAATGTTGAAAGCCATTGCTCTTTATTTGAATTTGTCTGAGGATTACTTCGATAGCAAAGTCAAAAATGGCAATAGTATACTTCGTCCGATTCATTATTTCCCAATCGAAAACCCGGATGCTGTTCCTGCGGATGCAGTTCGTGCTGCTGAGCATGGCGATATTAATTTAATCACTTTGTTGATGGGTGCCAGTGCCGATGGCTTGCAGGTGTTAAGGCGGGATGGGAAATGGATTCCGATCACCGCTTTGCCCGAACAATTGGTGGTGAATGTGGGCGACATGTTGGAAAGATTAACCAATAGAAAATTGAAATCTACCATTCATCGCGTAGTTAATCCGCCTCGTGAGCAAATGAACAAACCTCGTTATTCAATTCCATTTTTTATGCACCCGCGTTCAGAGATGAGTTTAGCAGCGATCTCGAGTTGCGTAGATGGGGAGTACTCAAAATTATGGGAAGACATTACGGCAGGTGATTTTCTTAATCAGCGTCTCCGCGAAATCGGTTTGAAGAAATAAATATTTTGGAACAACTTGTTAGCTATAAGGCTTTTCTTAAAGATATTTTTCTCTTGTCGGTTTCCAGTTTTGGAGGACCGCAAGCGCACCTCGCACATTTTCAGAAGGTGCTGGCAAAGAAAAGAAATTATGTTACTGAAGAAGAACTGATTGAAATAAATGCCCTTTGTCAGGTGTTGCCTGGCCCTACTTCAACACAAATGCTCTCAGCAGTTGGCTACAAGTTAGGAGGCCCCAACCTTGCCTACCTGACTTTGTTGATTTGGATGTTGCCTTCAGTTGCTATCATGACTACAGCGGGAA
>JAYVPS010000228.1:0-16140 GCA_043757225.1 Cytophagales bacterium
AAATGATGAAGCTAACCGTGAGACGACCTCGAAGCCGAAACTGCTAAAGAGAAAGGCGATGCAAGGTCTATTCGAATTACAGCGGGCAAGGGATTGCAGTGGAAAGCCCGAAGTGTGTTGGGAGTGTGTGTGGACGGACTTGGAGCGCAAAGCCCGGTGGCCTTTCCCGATTTTTTTCGGGATTGGCCATGCCCTAAAATCACAAAACTGTAGTACACTCAAGCGTTTGTGAGTATAAAATTTCCAAATGGAAAAAGGTACGTTCAGATCGCTCAATTATTTCCAACCAGAATAAACGGTGCCCAGTAGTAGGGATGGTGATATTTTTCACTATGGATTAAACTAAGTTTTGCTGCTCTCAATGAGCTTGCCTTATTTTTTCCAGAAAGCAGTTCGGTGTAAAACGTAATCATCAGATCTGAAGTACTCTCATCTGCCACCTTCCAAAGTGAGGCTATAACATTCTTAGCCCCGGCAAATAGAAAAGCGGTAGTTAGTCCGCGAACTCCTTCCCCTTCTACCTTCTTGCCTAGCGCTGTTTCGCATGCCGAAAGAGTAACCAGCTCAGCGTTAAAAGTCAGTCCTAAAATTTCGCCTGTATATAGAATGCCGTCTTCCGTTGATTGAGGGTTTTGAGTAAGCAGTAAACCTGAAAGCTCGGGATATTCGCTGTTTACAAATCCATGGGTGGCAAGATGAACGTAATCAAAGTTCTCTAACTCGCCTTTTTTAATTAGCTCTTCGTTAGCGGCTTCTTCAATAAAAATTTTTGTAAAAATTCCTTTATCATTTTGGAGTTGGTTTATTTTTTCAACTTCTGTTCGTGTACCGGGCAAGGGCGAAATATAATTTCCATTTAGACTGAATGCGCGACTTGTGGTATCAGCTTTGCGCGAAAATTCAACAAACCGTTGGCAAGTCTTATTTACGTAATTCGTTTCTTTATCTTCAAACACGGGGGCCATTGCAATAAAAGATGGTTTGCTTTTCGGTTTGCTTTTAGCGGCATTCAATAACATGGCAGCAGACAGTTGGTAATGGATCGTGTACTTCTCAAGTAGAAATTTATCCTTTCCGAGCGATTCAAACGGCAAATAATTTAACGGACCTTCTGCCAGGATGATTATGTTTTCAATATCCTTTAGCCCCATTGCTGCAATTGCCTCTTCCACAGGAGTCCACAGAATACCAGTAAGTTGATCAGAAATTTCTTTGACTGCCGGGCCTTGAAATTTAATTTGGTTAATATATCCCCTTACCAGTTTTTCTAAATTTATTTTTAAATTAATCTTCTTTAATGTAGCAGCGGTTGCATTTCCAATAAAAATATATTTAGCTGAGTCAGTAATAGTATAAGACACAATTACGGTTTTAGCGTCCAACTCATTTTTCACTTCCTTCCATGTGGGAAGCGATCGCTGATGGATTATAGAATTGAGTTTGGGCGATTGTTTTATTATTTCTTCTTGAAGGAATTCAAATTCTTTGGTTACATCAAATTCCGTGGCCTTTAATTTAGCTATCAAGGATTGATCCTTTACAGAGTAGGCAGAAGCGAGCTGTTGCTGCAAAGCATTTAGTCGCATAGTAATTTCTTTTCTGCGTTCCAATGTTTTTTTAGAGATGCGAGACAGTGATTTAGATCTGCTCATTTTAATATCTGCCAAAAGTTCATTTGCTTTGCTTCGTTCAGAAAAATAAAATGCTTTTTCAAGATAGATAGGATCTTTTGTTAGCGCGTATAGCTGATCCGCTAAAAGCAGCCCTGACTCGGTAAAGAATGAATTCAATTGCGCGAGTTCAAGCCTGTCTTTTGTACTGCTAAAGTCAATCGCGGTTTCTTTCAATATCTTATCAGCAGCATCTAGTATTGCTAATCCTTTTATAAGATTGTTTTTGTCACCCCTTTTTCTGTATAGATCAGCTTTAGAAATGTAGGCTGATACTAATTCGTAAAAGTTTATGTGCTCCGGCTGACTTGGACTGCTATCAAAATTAGTGTCATGGAAATTAAATACATTGGCAATGATAGATTGTTGCAGGCATTTGGCAGCTTTTGTTTGATCATTGATCGAGGCGTATGCAAAACCTAATAGATCGTATGCCTTAGCTTTGTTTAAATTTTTATCATTTGAATCAAAAATTATTCGAGCTTTCTCAAGATATTCAATAGCTTTTTGTGTTTCGTTTTTTTTGAGGTACATCCTTCCAATATCCAGACAGGTAATTCCTACATCTTTTGGTTGTGTGTTTGTGTTCTTGGAAAGTAACCCCAGCGATTGAATGAGGTACTCCAATGCTTTATCATATTGTTCAAAGCTTTCATAACTCAAGCCTACGTTTCCGATAGCAAGAGCCGTAGAAGAATGGGAGGTTCCATATTGTCGGGTATACAAATCAACAGCTTTCTCTTTATATTGAATTGCCAAGTCAAAATCATTCAGGGCAGTGTAAGCGGAGCCAATGCCATCATAAATCTGCGCATAGTAACCATTTTCAGGATAGTTGTTTGCCTGCAAGATGGAGACCTCTTTAAAATGAAAGGTTAAACTTTTGTCGTACTCACCATGATTATAAGCAACAGCAGCCATGTGATTATAAACACTTGCTTCGGCAAGGCTATTTTTACCAATAGCCAGAGCAACGGTTAACGCTTGTTGATTAAGGGCTTCTGATTTTTCATACAATCCTAAGTCATCCGTTATTCTTCCTATCGTTAGAAAGAGATCGATTACATTATCCAAGTCGGGGGGAGGTGTTTTTTGATAGATGGCAAGAACTTCCTTGTAATTGGCCAAAGCTGTTTCCCAATCGCCTGTGTTTTTGTAAGTGTTGCCTATGTTTATTACATTTTGAGCATAGTTAGCTTCATCTTTTCCAAAAAGCGATTCATTGATATTTTTTGCAAGTGTATAATTTTCAAGGGCTAATGAGTATTGCTCTTTCGAGTTGTATACATTGCCGAGCGCATTATAAAACTTCGCGTGAGCTTCCCCTTTACCGAGTGCCTCAATTAACGCTAACCCTTTTCTTAAATTGAAAATCGCTTTCTCAAATTCTTCCAGCTCAGAATAATTCAAGCCAAGTGTGTAATAATTGTTGGCAAGGTCTTGAGGAGGTGTCTCTTTATCATTTTCATAGATTGCAATAGCTTTTAATAAGTCATCGATTGAAGATTGATAGTGAGAAAGTTGTTGATGCGTAAGGGCTCTGTTCACCAACTCAAAAGCATTTTCTTTGGCACTGGATTTTCCTATGCTTTCGTACAGAGTTATTGAATGCGTGTATGCTTCTAACGCTTTCTCGGGTTGATCTAAAACTGATAAATAGGTATAACCAAGATTGTCTTGAAGCTTAGCATGAAGTACTAGCTGATCATTGTTCGTCTTGGGCATGAGACTAATTGTTTCAAGGATAACCCTTTCAGCCAGTACCCCTTCTTGAAGTACCTGATACATAATTGATAATGCGTCAGTTGTAATATAGTAGCGGTAGTAATTTTGCTCTTTAAGGTATTCTCTTCTTGCATTGGAATAAGCTTTAATTGCCTTTTCATTATTGCGTTTATCTTGCCAATCTTTTGCTTCTTGATAATACAAGTCTCCTTTCTCACTTTTAGGTTGCTGTGCCTTCAGTGAGATTGTGCAAAAAATTAAGAGGGCAATAAATAACGACCGGATCATAAAAACGATGGATGTATCTTTTGCAAGATATGCGATATTATCAGTTATAGTGACGTGTCTACAGAGCAGGTTAACTTGATTTATGGCATCTCTAAAAAACTTCGAAGTCGTCTTTGCGAGGTCGTCTCGGACATTTCTTTTATAGGTATAGGCGTTTAGATCGCAATTGATTAGTCTTGCCAAATGGCGGAACGGATTAGATTTGCTGGTGTGATTGATGAATGGCGATAAGTGTTGATTAGAATAGTGATAGAGAATAGAAAGCACAAGCGAGAGGCTTGCGCCAGAGTGGGGGAAACCGGCCTCGCTCCAATCGTCATTGCGAGCGCATACTCAGAAGCAAACATAATGCGCGTGGCAATCTCCCATTCGAAGCAACTACGAACGCGAGATTGCCACGGCTGTCTCCACACTCATGCCAACACAAGCAGCCTCGCAATGACGGGTTAGGTGAAACCTGCCACGGCTGTCTCTACGCCCCCAAATGGCGCAAGGTTCCGCTTGTGTCCTAGATGGTAGAGTTGAAGAGGTAATTGATGAATGACGACAATGAGGACAATCTTTGATCTACTCATCAAGAGAATGCTAAAAAGTGATCCAGTACGCATTAATCAATGATTTTTATTGCGACCTAAACGCCTATACCTAATCTTTTAATTACAGAATTGTTGGAGGCACAAAAATTTTATCTGGCGTTTATAATGCTTACTCTAACGGTGACTATTATTATAAGAATGATAGCTTAACTATTCCGGGTAGTTTGGTGGAAGGCAACTATGAACTCTATTTTCTTGTGAGCAAAATGAATTTTAATAAGTTAGCGGCAATGAAATGGGGCGATGAATCTACAATTGGAGGGATCTTTTATGATGCGAATGGAGAGAATTAAATTTGTGGATAAGTAATGTACTGAATAAAATGGCTTGTTATTTTAGAACGAAAAAGCGTGAGAAGACGAGCTTTATTTTTGCACAAATCTATTGATTCAGAGCACTTTGAATGGCCTATTTTTTTTAGATCACAAGTGATAATAATTGCCTTATATCCCCCTTTTAAACCCTTACGAAGGGTTTTCCATAAATAAAAAAATTATTATTCCGATTGGGATTATCGTTTCCTTTTGTACATTTACTCTGTACTTCTTTATCTCGATTTAGCTACCGTATAAAGTTTAAATCAAAAGAAGTTACTTTTTTGTTTAAAGCATCATATACCACCTTTTAGGTATTGACTGCTATTTTAACTTTAGAAAGCACGAAAAATTGAAGGCCTTGATAAAGGATGGAATTGATGACTTTAAATATTTAGCAACAAACAGAAATTGTCTAACAAACAGAGATTGTCTTTTCAAAATTAACAGTGTAATTCTTTTTAAATTTAATATAACTAACCCCCAAAAATCTATGAGATTAAAGTGTTTCATAAGAGGACCAATGCTGGTTCTTTTGTTAAGTTGTTGCCTTAGCGTTGCATGGAGCCAAGGCACTGAAGCAAGCGAATCGCCACCATCTGGCGGTATAACCCTTGGAGTAAAGACTGGCGTAAATCTGAATCAATTCAGTCAGCCCGGAACATCTATAGGTTTTAATGCCGGTATCTATGGTTCATATGATTTATTACCATTTTTAACCGTAAGGCTAGAGCCTCAATATTCTCAACAGGGCGGAAGCAGACCTGATTATAGTAGGTCTTATTCCAATATCAGTGATAATATTAACTCTATCTCTTATATAAACCCGAGTGTTACATTTCACAACATTGAAATTCCTCTTTTGGTAGAATTAACCCTGCCGGAATTTAGAAGTGAAACGATAATGCCCAAGTTGATACTAGGGGCAAGCTATGCTGGCACTCTGCTAACTAATGAAATGCATACGAAGAGGTATTTTTTTAATGATAATTTACCAGGTTCTTCAGTGTACTCATATGCACTTGATGCGAGTTATCAAAGAGAGGACGTAACTGATAATTATGTCAGGAATCAGTGGAGTGTAATAGCAGGATTTGGGTTACAGTTCAAAGCGGCCAAGAGAGATTTTTCTTTTGACATTCGTTACCGCCAAGGAACCTCAAATTTAAATCAATTAAGATTTGCTTCTCCAACCTACGTGCCGGGCACTGGGGGCGAACTATTTTCCTCTTCTCTGAGCTTTAACTTCTCTATGTCTTTGTACAAATTCAATTTATAAAATTCAATTACTATAATTTAAAATTTAAAATGTTATGAAAAAAATACTCAGTTATTTATTAGCGGTTACCGTGGTGAGTTTCGCCATTGTATCCTGTAAGGACAATTTTAATGAACGGGATTTTTTGACACTTCAAAGCAAATTGAAGTTACAACAAGATTCAATTACGCGGGCAAGAGACAAGGCTACCCTTGCTACTGCCAATTCAGATCAGGCAAAAGCTTTTGCTGCGGCCTTAAATGAAGCAGGTGAATTGTTAGGGGTAACAATTCTTGTTCGCGAGAACAACGTTCCTGTTGCAGGTGTTGTAGTTACACTTTCTTCTGGTGCTGATCAAACTTTTACCGGTGGAAGATCAGAAAGCACACAAGCAGTTTTATCTGCTACCTCTGGTGCTGATGGCAATGCGGTGTTTGACAAAGTACAAATTGGAAAGGGTACGTTGAGCCTAAGCAAAGCAGGGCTGGCATCAGCTACTGCTTCTGTTGACTTTGGATCGGTATCAGCCCCTACAGCTGTTAACACAACAATTAATGGTGTAACTAAAACAACTTATTTACCTCCAGTAAAGAGATTTGAAAGCGTTATTTTACCAGTGTTTTCTAAGACTGGTGGCAATACGGCTACGGTAAAAGGGAAGGTTACTATTGAAACTGATTTAACGAATCGCCTTCCGGAGATACCTCAAGGCCTAACCTTACAAGGCAATTTTACAGCCTTGGTAGCGAATCCGGGTGGATTTGTTACCTCTTACGTTTTTGACAATGGATCATTTGGTACGGCCACCGTTGACAACACAACAGGTGAGTATTCGATGGTTGTTCCAGCATCAGTAGCTGGCTACAATTTCTCGTTGATAGTGCCTACGCTGGAATTAGATCAAAAAATTGCTATTAATGGAGTTGATGGAGTGAACTTAGCTACTGGGCCGGAGATCAGGACAATTAAGACTCAATTTGGGCCAAACAATGGTGGTAATGATATTAGTAACCCTCCATTTGTGGCTGGAGCGCAAGCTGTTTTCCCTCCAATTGTTCCATCAGGTGCAGGCGCAACTTTTTCATTTACTCCTTATGCAAGGTCACTCCCAACTGCAGGGATTTTCGGCAGCAGTACAGCAAGCACTACTAGCTCAAATGTTACCTTCCGTCTTGATGGAAGAGGCTCTGGTTATACTTCTGGCCCTACAGTTACCATTTCTGGCGGTGGTGGAACTGGCGCAACTGCAAATGCTGCTGCTCAAGGTTATTTAAATACGCTAACCGTTGGTGCAGCTGGTACAGGCTATACTGGTACCATGACTCTAACATTGTATTATACAGATGCCAGCAATGTGGATAATTTTATAAATAGCTTCAATGTAACACAGGTTAGTGGTGGGCTTCCCTCAACAATTACTGTTCCAGGTGGTTTTGGCTTTAAAGCCGACAATCAATTTGGAACTAGTTATGGCTTTTTAGGTCTAAAAGTATTAGTCACTGGTGCCGGTGGAGCTGGTGCAACGGTGACGCCTACTTACGTGACTGAACTTAACAGCATAAACATTACCAATGGAGGATCAGGATTTTCCACAACTCCAACCTTTGTTTTCACAGGTGGAGGTGCAACAACACAAGCAACCATGACCGTTACAGATTTCCGTACCCAATGGACTGTCGCTCATACAGGCGGAAGCACTACTCCTTACAAAGTAATGCCATCTGATATTGATTTTGTTTTTCCAACTACTCCTACTTCAGCAGGATTTACTGATTTTAATGCTCAGGTTACTGCCTTTTCGGCAAATGGAGTGGCTTCAGGAGGCTTTAACTTCCTCAATCAATGCACGGTTAGCGGTGGGAATATTGTCAACTTAACTCCTACCTTCACCTATCGTACAAGCATTTTATGGCCTGTAGCACCTTCGGTAAGTATTACCGATAATGTGCCTGCTTTGCCTGTTGCTGCAGTTTCTATTGATAACACCACTGGTAAAGTAACTGGGCTAAATTCCATAACCAATTTTGGTAAAGGTTACGATACAGAATTTGGAGTAACGATTTCTACTATTACTGGGGCTGCGGGTACTGGTGCTACTGTAAAACTTGTTCAACCCGGTATTAACCCAACAACAAAAGAGAACACTTGGACGGGTAGCTCTAGTTTAACAAACGGGGGGTCTGGTTACGCATCTGAGGTGAATCAATACAATATCGGATCACCAAATACTGCTACACTGGGAAATCCGGGAGTAAGCGTTTCGGCAAACCAAACTTATATCCTTAACTACAATTATGATAAGGGTAAGAGAAAGACTAAAGTTCAATAAGATTAAGAGAGATTTATTTTAAAAAAGGGCTGCCAGTAATGGCAGCCTTTTTTTGTTTTAAGGGCATCTCTAAAAACTTTCGAAGTCGTCTTTGCGATCCCGCATCAAGCGGGAGAAGCAATCCCCCCGTTTGTACTCCGAACTGGGGATTGCTTCGCTCCGCTCGCAATGACGGTTAGGCTAGAAATTACTTCATCTTAATCAAGCAAAATACTGCATAGTTTATCATGTCTTGGTAGTTGGCTCTCACCCCTTCGCTGGCTAACGTTTTGCCCTGATTATCTTCAATTTGTTTGACACGAAGAAGTTTCATCAAAATAATATCGGTGATAGAGCTCACCCGCATTTCGCGCCAGGCTTCGCCATAGTCGTGGTTTTTATTTTGGAGCAGATGAAAAGTTTCTTCTACTGCTTGATCGTAAAGAGGTTCCAATTCTTTCCAATTAACATCAAGGTTTTCTGATTCGGTCAGCGATAGTTGAATCATCGCTATAATGCAATAATTAACGATGCCGATAAACTCATCTTTGATTGGATCTTCCACTTTTTGCACACCCTTATCTTGAATGCTGCGGATGCGCTGCGCTTTAATATAAAGCTGGTCGGTGATGGAAGGCAGCCGAAGTACTCGCCAGGCGGTTCCATAATCGTGTGTCTTCTTTGCAAACAACCCTTTGCAGGTGGCAATTACCTCTTTATATTCGTGCAGGGTTTTTTCATTCATACAGTACTGCGAGTTTATTCAAAATGTAAATATAATGGAAAGCCTTTGTGCTAAGGCTCCTTTGCCACGAAGACACAAGAACTCTAAGGTTTATTTTTGATTCCTTATCATTTTTTTTGTGTCTTAGTGCCTTTGTGGCTATGAACTGTTGTTCATTAAAAACAAACTTAATAGAATGCAAAGTAAATTATTTTCAACCGACAAAACACTCCATTGCAAGGGCAAGTTGGTTGATCTTTCTACACCCAAAGTAATGGGGATTTTGAATGTTACCCCTGATAGCTTTTATGATGGCGGCAAGCTTACTGATGAAACTTCGATTTTGAGACAAGCCGAAAGATTTTTGACAGAGGGAGCAACGTTCATTGATGTGGGTGGCTATTCATCAAGGCCGGGGGCTACTGATATTTCTGAAGAAGAAGAAGTGAAAAGGATTTTACCGGTAGTTCAATCCTTAAGCAAGTATTTCCCTGAAGCCATTATTTCAATTGACACATTTCGGTCTAATGTTGCTAGGCAGGCGATCATGGAAGGTGCATGTATTGTAAATGATATTTCGGGTGGGCGACTTGATCCGTTGATGTTTGAAACTGTAGCGGCACTGGGTGTTCCCTATATTCTTATGCATTCTCGCGGTACAACGCAGAACATGACCCAGTTGACAGAATATGAAAGCCTTATCAAAGACGTGGTTGATTACTTTCATCAGAAAGTTTCCAATCTTCAAAAAGCAGGAGTGAAAGACATCATCATCGACCCTGGTTTTGGATTTGCTAAAAACATCGAACAGAATTTTCAATTGCTTAAGCACCTCAATCATTTTCAGATCCTCGGCAAGCCGATGCTTGTGGGTCTTTCCAGAAAGTCAATGATCTGGAAAACACTCAAGATTGATCCTGAAAGTGCCTTGAATGGAACTACTGCTCTTAACACCATTGCCTTATTGAAAGGGGCAAGCATATTAAGAGTTCACGATGTTAAAGAAGCCGTGGAGGCTGTTAAGTTAGTAGGAGAATTCGATGGCTGGTAATGAGTATTCTGATCCCCGAATACTATAATTAAGTAAAAATACCATGACAAAGAAAAAAGTCAAACGAAAAGACCCCAAGGAATACATGAAACTTGCAGTTGAGGTAATGAAGAAGTCTATACCTGAACGGAAGAAGAATAATCCAAGTCCTTATGTAGGAGCAGTTTTAGTTTTTCCTGATGGAAGTGTTGAGACTGCATATCGGGGTGAATTGAGAGATGGTGACCATGCAGAGTATACTCTTCTGGATAAAAAGCACAGACACAAAGAACTGTCAGATTGTTGGTTGTTTGCTACACTTGAGCCTTGTGCACCGGGCGCACGGAATGCTCCTAAAGTGAGTTGTGCCGAACGCATTGCCAATGCTCGCATTTCGGAAGTTTGGTTTGGTATTGAGGATAAAAACCCAACCGTAGATCATGGTGGTATTGACCATTTAATAGAAAGCGGTGTCAAGGTTCATCAATTTGCTCCTGAATTTCATAAAGAGATTGAAGACATTAATAAAGAGTTCATGAAATGGGCTAAAATGAAGAATGAGGAAGCTAAAGCTAAGAAGACAAAGCCACAAGATTATCTTGATGAACGAGCTACTGCTACCAATATAGGTAGCTTGTCGGAAGATGCTCTTCTAAAATTCATTAAAGAATCAAAACGCAATGATAAACCCAAGTCAGAAGAGTTTCTTCAGGAACTTAAGGAAATGGACTTACTAGAGTATAATGAAAAGTCAAAAACATACCTGCCAACAGGGAATGCGATACTGTTATTCGGTAAGTCACCACGAAACAAGTTCCCACAAGCAGGGGTAAAAGCAAAAGTAGATTATGGTGATGGTAAAAATGGAGCGCAAACATTTGATGATGCGCTAGTATTAATTCCAGATCAAGTTGACGATTGGCTAAAAAAGATATTACCAGCAAGTCTTGATCGAACAAAATTTAAGGCTAAGCAAGTTCCTTCGTTTCCTATTGAAGTTATTAGAGAAGCAGTTATTAATGCAATCGTTCACCGTGACTACGCTAAGGATGGCGCCAAAGTTCAGCTTGAGGTTTACCCTGATCGAATTGTTGTTAAAAGCCCTGGTGAACCAATACTACCAATAACAATTGAAGCAATGAAAAATTTTACGGCCACTTCCTTTAGCCGTAATAAGAAATTAACCTTTGTTTTCAATGAGATGGAGTATATGGAGGAAGTAGCTATGGGCATGGATACATTTCGGACTTTACGAGAAAAGCATAAACTTCCATTACCTGTTATTGAGTTTGACGGATTAAATGTTGTAGTCACTTTCCCAAGGACTGTAAAGGCAGTTAAAGAAGTTAGTGGTAATAAAGCATTAAATAAACTCAACGAGAAACAACTAGAGGGTCTTGAATGGATTGGAACTAAGGGAGAAGTAAGTACGAGGGAGTATTCCTCTCGTTTCGATATAGGCTATAAAACAGCTCAGAGACACCTGATGAAGATGAAGGAGTTGGGTCTTGTTGGAGATAATGGAGAAGATACTAACTCACCTAACTACAAATATGTAATCCTGAAACAGTAGTACTTGGTCATGTAGTTGGTCAGTATGTCCAAGTAAAGTAAGTATTACAGCCATACGTGTTGTACTTGGACATATACTTGGACATAGTGTCCAAGTAAGGTGCTGTAGCTAACACAGTCACGAACATAGACATGATGTCTATGTAGAGATACTGCGCTACTTATAAAAGGGGCAACAGCCGATTAGTAGTAGTACTGGGAAGAGGTCTGAAAGAAGTTGTGCAACCGGAACTGAAAGAACCTTTTGATCAGGGAAAGATACCATTTACAGTAATTACCTATCAGCAGCCTTTTATTACCTTTGCAGGAATGATTCTTCTCTTCAAAATCGGTTTTCTCGAAATCAGTTGGGTAGACTTTGTGGATGTTACCCTAGTGGCCATTTTGTTATATCAAATCTACAAGCTGATTCATGGTAGTATTGCTGTCAATATTTTTCTTGGCATTCTTGCCCTCTACTTAGTTTACTTGATTGTGCGAGCTGCACAAATGGAATTGTTGGCAACCATTCTTGGCCAATTTATGGGTGTAGGGGTGTTGGCCATGATTATTTTATTTCAGCCCGAGATTAGAAAATTTTTATTGTTGATTGGCCGAACTACGGAAATCAATCGCGGAAGCATTTTAAAATCAATTGCAAATTGGCGCACGGGTTATCACGATGACTTTGATGTGCACCAATTGATGGAGGCTGTAAAAACATTAAAGATTACTAGAACAGGTGCCCTACTTGTTTTCTCTCGCGATATGGAATTGAAGTTCTATGCCGAAACTGGCGACCCGTTGGATGCTGAAGTGAACAAGCGATTGCTTCTCTCAATCTTTAATAAGAGTAGTCCCTTGCATGATGGTGCTGCAATTATTTATCAGGGTCGCATTAAGGCAGCGCGTTGTGTACTTCCGGTAAGTGAGAACGATCATCTACCCCCGCATTTTGGATTGCGCCACCGCTCCGCCATTGGAATGAGCGAAACAACCGACACCTTGGTGCTGGCTATTTCTGAAGAGACAGGAAGATTAATTCTGGCGCGTAACGGAAAATTCATCCGTGGATTGAAGCTAAGACAAGTGGAACATAAAATATTAGAATATCTCCACAACACAGAACCGAAAAATTGGGAAGAAATAATGGTTGACCCCGAGCCATCAGAATCGCAAGAAGTGAAGGCGTAGGATTTTTTTATTTTGAGCTGACAATAATTTTAAGGAAGCTCTCGCTACACCGAATTAATTTTATTTACGATCTAAATTATGAGATACAATTTACGGAGTGGAAGATCTTTTATTTCCTGTTACCGGTTTATCTTCCGAAGCTTAAGCCTGTGCGGGTTGCTTATTTTAATAACCGATTCTCACATGTTCGCGCAAACGCTCGAAACCGTAATTCAAAAAGGCCATGAGTTAGCCGTGCTGACAGTCATGGTTAGCCCCGACAGCAATTATGTGGCGACCGGAAGCAGAGATAAATCTGCTAAACTTTGGGAGGTAAGCACAGGGCGCGAGGTAAGAAGTTTTTTAGGTCATGAGGCGTCTGTCAATAGCCTTGATTTTAGTCGGGACGGAAAGTATTTAATTACAGGAAATGGTGATGCAACAGCAAAAATTTGGGAAGTCGCTACCGGCAAAGAAGTGCTGTCTGTAAAGCCGGATGAAGAACCTTTGACAGACGTAGCATTCGATCCAAAAGGAAAATATTTTGTTACCGTTGGCTATGGGCATAGAGCAATTGTTTGGGAGTTTCCTAGTAAGAAGAAAATTATAGAATTTCCAGCTGATGGTTATGCAGGTTCTTCGGGCGGCATCAACTTGGCCATTAGCCCCAACGGTGAATGGTTAGCAGTTGGAGAAGACAATAGTATTGCCAATGTTTATAAGACAAGTACGTGGCAGAAAATTCATTCATTTAATTTTTCTGAATATTCTTCTTGTGGAGGATGTTATACAGATGTTGATTTCTCCCCTGATAGCCGTTTTCTGATACGAGCGGTAAACAAAGGAGAGGTTGCCAAGTATGATCTTTCCAACGGTCAGCTGGTAACAAGGTATGGTAAGAAGGTGGAAGAGTTAAGTTCGGTTGTTTTAAGCCGCGATGGTAAGCAAATAGTACTGTGCACAGAAAAGTATTTTACCATTTACAATACAGAAAAAGGAGATTCTTTGAAAACGATCACGTTAGGAATTGATGCAGAAATAAACCGGGCAACTTTTACAGCCGATGGTAAACGTATTCTGTTGGCGTGTAACAATAATACGGTACTTATTTATGACATCGCCAAAGGTAAAAAAGTAGGAGAGCTTTCCGGTTTTTTAAATCAACGCGATAAGGGTGGCATTACTTACGATCCTAATTCTTATTGGGATTCGCACATCGCTAAATACCTACGCTTCAAAAATAATTTATTATTGAGCCACGATAACAAAACGCTTCTCAAAGGCAAGTTTGGCACCAAGGTGAAGCGATGGGATATTGCCACTGGCAAAACGGAGATGGAATACGTGGGGCACGAAAAAGCAGCACTGTGCTATCAATATAGTAGGGATGGAAAACTACTCATTACGGGAGGTGGCGATGGGACTATCATTATTTGGAATGCCGAGAAAGGTGATACCCTGCGTACCATCAAGTCCTATGCTGAACCTATCTTGGATTTAAACTTTAGCAATGACGAAACTAAAATTGTGAGTACAAGTTGGGAAGGTGTGATGAAAATTCATGAAGTGGCCACTGGTAAGCGATTGGAATATTTTGAGCTTAAAAACGGGTCAGCTTACTTATCCATTTTTAGCCGCAATGATTTGTACCTCATTACAGCAAGTTTGCCAACAGGTCTGCAGCTGAGGGAAATTGACACTAAAAAAGTTATTAGAGAATTTGAAGGCCATACAGAAACAATTTCGGCTATTCAGTTATCGCAAGACGGAAAAAAAATAGTGAGCGCAAGTTGGGATGGATCTGTGCGACTGTGGGACATAGCCACAGGGTTAATGGATAGAAAATTTACCGGTCATAGAGGAGGCGTGTATGCAGCGATCTTTAATAATTCAGAGAAAAATATTTTTAGTGCCGGGGCAGATCGTATCATTCGTATGTGGGACGTTGGCACTGGCAAAGTAGTGAAGACGTTTGCAGGACATCAAGGAGAGGTTACAAGTTTGCAACTTACCTCTGATGAGAAGATGCTGATTAGTCACAGTGTAGATGGATCGACTAAATTTTGGGATCTCACTACGGGCAAAGAATTTTTTGAACACATCCACTTTGGTGAAAAAGAGTGGATGGTAAAAAGCCCGGAAGGATATTTTAACGGAACGCAGGAAGCACGCAAGTTTATTCACTTTGTTGATGGATTGAAAACCTATTCTGTCGATCAATTTTTTGATGAATTCTATCGCCCTGATTTACTTCCTAAAATTTTCCAAACCCGTGGCGGTGATGATGGCTACAAAGGCATCCAAGGGAAGCTCCAAAAATCTCCACCACCAACGGTAAAAGTTGCTGCGGTGCTTTCGTCAGAGGAAGGTAAGGCTGATGTGTTTATAAAAATTTCAGATAACGGTGCGGGTGCGGATAACCTGAAGCTATTCCACAATGGCAAATCGGTTACTCTTGATCAGACTTCCCTAAAGCTTCCGAAAGGGAAGGATCAATCAGTTTCCTTTCGTCAGGTGGTTTCCTTAATTGCCGGCACCAATACCTTTTCAGCGATCGCTACCAATAAAGACAAGATTGAATCTGATCCCAACTCGGCAGAACTATTTTCTGAGCAGACCGGCAAGACAAGCACATGCTATTTGTTAGCAGTGGGTATTAATCAATACAAGAATCCTCGCATGGCGCTCAACTATGCGAAGCCCGATGCAGAATCATTTGAAAAAATAGTCAATCAAAAGGGAGCGCAATTGTATAAGCAGTTGGAAGTGCATACTCTCTTTGATACAGAGGCCACGCGTGCTTCTATTTTAAATAAGTTAGATGAGCTATCTACGAAAATTCATCAGGAAGATGTTTTTATTTTTTATTATGCCGGACATGGAAGCATGGTAGACGATCGGTTCTTTTTTATCCCCACCGAAAGTTTACGTTTATATGATTTAAGTTCGTTGCAGCGTGAAGCCATTGAAGGAAGTTTATTGCAAGAAAAATTTAAGAACATTCACGCATTAAAGCAGTTGATTGTAATGGATGCGTGTCAGTCAGGAGCCTCTGTTGAGTTGTTGGCTACCCGTGGGGCGGCAGAAGAAAAGGCCATCGCCCAACTTTCGCGCAGTGCAGGCATACACGTGATGGCCTCGGCCGGAAGTGATCAGTTTGCTACAGAGTTTGCAGAGTTGGGTCATGGACTTTTTACCTATCTGTTGATTAAGGGACTACAGGGCGATGCGGATGGTTCGCCCAAGGATGGTAAAGTTACGATCTATGAATTGAAATCATACCTCGATGATCAAGTGCCGGAGATGACACGCAAACTTAAAGGAAAGCCACAATATCCATATACTTTTTCACGTGGCCAAGATTTTCCCGTGGTGATTGATGAATGAAAGCAGGAGTAGAGTTTAAAAGGGTGCATTCCAAATTGTCGCGGCACGAAACGTTCCTAACGGAACGTAAAATGCACTCTCGCTATCTTTTCTACCCACCAATCGTCCCTTCGGGA
>JAYVPS010000229.1:0-4265 GCA_043757225.1 Cytophagales bacterium
GCCTTTTAACTTTTCCAAAAATGTTTTGGCATACTGAATGCGTTTGTTGTAATCAACATGGCTGTCTTGAATGTCGGCAATAGCCTTGTCAAGTTCAGAATGTACAAATCCTTGTGGCGAAGCAAAGTAGTCGATTTGCATAAGTGTGGTAACCAAGATATCCCAATAATACCCCCAACGTTTTGCTTCAAATTGTTGCAAGTAAGAAAGCCCCTGATCTACATACGCTTGCACTTGATTCCATATCGCCTCTAACTGTGCTTCAGGATAGCGCTGGATTTTTGGCTCTTGAATATAAGAGGCCTTGAATAGTTCGATGAAGCGGTCATCGTTGTTGTCAGCCTCGTGACACATTTCCTTCATAGTATAGAAAATCTTAAAAGGATCTACCAACTCAATAGGGCAACTATATCGAAAAGTGATTTGATTGTCGGTAAGAATTGCGGTGCTGATAGTGAGTGGCCAGAAATTCAGCTGTGCTACTTGCCTCATTAATGGCACCGAAGCTGCCGCGGGTAAATTGATAAATGGTGTGGTGAGCTCGAGCGTCTTGCCGATTTTTATGTTGACAATGGTTGATCCGTGCGGGATGTTGAATTCCGTTTGATCACTGTTGCCACATTTGGTTATCAAGGACTCATCGATGTATTTGATAAGAGCAAGAATCGATTCTTTATATTGTTTCTTGTCATACAAATCGGTTACTGTTTTCCAGTATTCGAAGTTGTATTTATTTTGCTGCACTCCGGCATGCGAGCGATCAAAACGAAAAGCTGTATTCATATTGGGTGGGTTTGGACATGTAAATTAAATAATCTTTTATTCCTATTTGGTCTAAATGATGTATTTATTTAAGAGGTGTCTTTGGTAAGTCTCTACCTTGAAATTTCGAGCGCTATCAGTTAAATCAGGCGAGGACTTTTTTCATGCGAAGACTCAAAGGCTTTCGCAATTTCAGTTTTCAACGCTGCAAAGCTTCCAACCTCACATACTTCTCGATATTTATTCTGTTTACACCGATATTCGCAATTTTCTCGATTCCTTGTTGCGTGAGCGTGTCGTTCTTGATTGTAAGGATAAATTCAAAATCATGATTCTCCCACTCTCTATCATTACAATACTCTAGGTGCTCAGAATAAATACTATCGACTAGTGAATAGCGTCCTCCACCACAACCAAAGACAGCTGAAGAGTCTTTACCATTTTTTAAATCATGCTTCAAAAAAGCAAAATGTGAATCATTAATGATTTTAATAAAGGAAATATTCTTAGTATAATCCGTCACCGCAGTATCTCCATTTTCAATGATGGTACCCGAAAGAAGTTTCCATGTCCCAATGATTGGTAAGTGCATTTTTGATTTATCTTCAATGGCCTTCATATTGCAAGACAACAAGATGATAATCAACGTTATGAATCCGATTCGATTTGTTCCCATTTTTTATCCTTTAATTCTTACCGCTCCCTAACCACAACAGCGCATCTGATAAAAATTTATTTTGATTTTTGCTACTGAACGAGGATGATAATTCTTTGTTCGTCATATTTTCAAAATCAAGATCGTTATGGCCGATAGTGAAATAAATCATTCGATATCTACAATGAGTCCAATCATTTCACGTAAAATGTCGCTCCATTCCTTCCCACCCCCTTTATCTCCAACGACTTCCACGTTCTAGGAATCCTGGTTTTGATTTGGGTAATGCCTACATCGGATATCGTCAACCCGCCAAAGCCATTCATAACCGCTTGCAAAAAGCCGCCTGCTCCTGTAGCAAAATAAGGATTGGTGCCGCCTGCTGTTTCAGACAATACACCAAAGGGAGGCACTTCATTAGGCTTATACGACTTGGCAAATAACTCAGTGGCTTTTTCCAAATTGCCCATTCGGGAGTAAATCGCAGACAATGCAGCGTTTCCCATGGCGGGACCTTCTGGTGAATAGCGGGGCTCATAGTATTTTAAATCCTTTTCAATTTGAGTTTTATCAGAAATAAAATCCAATGGGAAAGCCAGCAGGTTTACGTCTCCTTGTTTAATCATTACGCCATCGTAGGTCTCATTTTCCTTGGTAGTTCCATCCGGGAATTTTAAAATTGGAATATTTTGGGCGACTACTTCCCAATCAGGATCTGGCACCATCCCTAATTCGTTAGCTGCTTGTGATGCATACCGCAATGCAGTGATGGCCATGCCATTTGTAAAGGCGTTGTTATCAATATTTTCCTGCCATTCGTTGGCGCCAATCACATTGTTAATTTCAAAACGCCCCGGGCCTTTGCGTTCAACCCGGCTCGCCCAAAAATCCGCCACCTCTTTCAACATCGGATAGCCGCGGTCACGAAGCCATTGCTTGTCCTTTGTCACCTGATAATATTTCCAAAACGCCCAGCCCACACAGCCGGTGATGTGATGTTGAAAAGGGCCTGTCAGCGCCCATACAGGTGTGTCTTCTGTGCCTTCATCGGAAGATTCCCACGGAAACATGGCGCCTCTATATCCGTGCGAAAAAGCATTCTGCCTGGCAGCGGGCAATCGTTTAAACCGGTATTCCAAAATTGACTTGGCGATTTCAGGATGAAGCATCAGCAAGGGTGGATACATCCACAACTCAGTATCCCAAAACACATGGCCATTGTAACCCAATCCAGAAAGTCCCATGGGCGAAAGACTATAGCCTGCACCTTCGCGCACGAATGAATACAAATGATACAATGCAAATCGAACATCCTTTTGTGTTTGCAAATCGCCATCAATGACGATATCACCTTTCCAAAGATTCCCCCACTCGGCAACATGTCGTTGAAGTAATCGCTCGGTTCCTTCTAGGCGCGCGAAGATGGTCAAGCGCTCTGCCTCATTCAACGGATCTTCATAATGCGCAGTGGATGTTGCGGAGGACACGACACTAAAGGAATAAGTCTCTCCTGCCTTCAACGATTTATTAAACTTGGCCAGGTGCATATTATAATCCCAATCTTCGTGGATGATGGTTGGCTCTTGTCCGTGGGGCTCCGAAAAGATAATACTGTTGCTGGCCGCCAATAGGTGTTTGCCCGAAGGGCTTTTCCCAACCGAAGAAAGCAATGGAAGTTTTACATGAGGGCGATCAATTTCACTGTATGTATTTTTGACATCCACCAAATGATTGGGTGCTTCGATCACACTCATTGGAGTGACCTTCACATTTTTCTTTGCCGTCAATTCTACAATCGACATGGCCGTATAGGGTAAATGCCGAAGGGACATCATAGAATGCTTTACGGTGAGCTTGTCACCTACTTCAAAGGTGGTGACCAGGATGGCGCGCTTCATATCTAGCGACTGATGATAGTTTGAAATATCCTTGATACCAATCCTCTTGCCATCAACTTCTAAATTCATATTTACGTGATTGAAGGTTTTAAGAATATTAGAAACCCTACCACGCTGATAATAATCATACACTCCGTTAAGCACTACATCCTTCACTTTCATGGGCTCTGGAGAGGAAACAAGGCCCACCATTCCATTGGCCACAGTAACTCCGTAGTAGTTGTTCGGATCAATTACTTTAGCGTCAATAATCCATGCAGGAGAAGGTTGAGCAATTAAACTAACCGTAACGAAGAAGAAACAACCTAGCGTTAAAATTTTTTTCATAACTCTGAAACAATTAAAGTACTCATACTCTTAAAATTAGTTAGTTAAAACACAAAATCTTACTGATTCGAATTCTTGCATTCTCGCGTTAAAAGTAAGCCTAATTCGTTGAATATTATACTACTGATCTGCTCCGCTAGATTGCAGCTTAATGTCAGCTTGTATTGAAAATTCAGTTTTAAATTGTCCTTAGTACTATTCCGTTGCTTGCTTATCCACCCAGGCAATTGATTTTAAGTTCATGGCAATTTGCGCAGTATCACCAAAGGAAGTTACTAAATCGCCACGGTTTTTGTTGGGTGCGAGCAGATCTTTTCTAAACCAGTTACCTGTTTGTTGAGCCACGGCTAAATCTTGTTCTGATGGAGGGCAAACATATTCGGCCATGGCCTCTCCAATTATTTGCAACAACGAAAACTTGGTAACATCAGCCATATCGATGCAGCCCAATTCTTTGTTTGTCAGTTGGCGCAGTCTATCAGCTTGCGTGTGATGCAATTGGGTGATGTCTTTATCGGGTATTTTGGGGTCAGTATTAAAAGTTGGGGAGTAAGTTGTTTGGCTGCGCATTAAAAAGCCAAAGAATAAATGACTGTAGTAATAATAATGATGTTCGGAATGTG
>JAYVPS010000230.1:0-15994 GCA_043757225.1 Cytophagales bacterium
GTTTGAGATTTCTCCTTTGCACACCTTAACACTCTACAACGCTGTTGCCAATGACGGAAAGATGATTAAGCCGGTTTTTGTTACATCTATTAATGAGGCAGAGCAAGTAAAAACAGAGTTTGAAACGGAAACATTAGACTCAAAAATATGCTCAAACAAAACCTTGAATCAGTTGAAGCTTTTGCTGGAAGGTGTGGTTGACCATGGCACGGCCAAGAATTTAAAAAACTCTTATTACCGAATTGCAGGAAAAACCGGCACGGCACAAATTCTAAAAGACGGACGCTACGAAAAGAAATACATCACTTCGTTTGTGGGTTATTTCCCGGCACATGCCCCAAAATATTCTGCTATTGTGTTGATTAAAAATCCGAAGGGTATCCATCAATATGGTAATAGTGTAGCTGGCCCTGTCTTCAAAGATATTGCCGATAATATTTACTCACGCGACATCAACCTTCATCTGGCGATGGAGAAGAAAAAGCTGTTGGAGCCCGGTGTGTTTCCAACCCTTCGCGCAGGAAAGCAAGATGAACTCACGATGCTAAGTAATCAGTTAGGTGTATCGAATCACTCTGCGACCGAAGAGGAATGGATTAAGGTTGCCAAAAATGGAAATGCCGTGGTGTGGAAAAAGAATGCGATAATAAGAGATCATGTGCCAGATGTACTGGGCATGACCTTCCGAGATGCGATTTTTTTATTAGAGAAATCCGGGTTGCGCGTTTCGTATGAGGGCAAAGGTAGGGTAGCCGAGCAATCGCTTTCGCCTGGTGCTAAAATCTCAAAAGGGAATAAAATTTATTTAAAACTTAGTTAATATAATTGAGCGAGCTTAAGGACATATTGTATAAAGTAAAGATTACTTCTGCCTCGGGTAGTATGGACGTAGAGGTAAAAGGCATTTGCTTTGATTCAAGAAAAGCACTGCCCGGATTTTTATTCATTGCAATTAAAGGCACTCAGTCCGATGGCCACGAGTTTATTGGGAGGGCAATTGCTACAGGAGCCACGGCTGTTGTTGCAGAAAGATTGCCCGAAAATATTTCAGAGCAAGTGACCTATGTTACGGTGAAAGACAGCGCTAAGGCATTAGGTATCATCGCTTCCAATTTTTATGGTAATCCATCATCAAAATTAAAAGTAGTTGGAGTTACAGGTACGAACGGAAAAACAACAGTAGTAACACTATTGTATAAGTTGTTTAGTTCGCTCGGTTATCGTTGCGGGCTTTTATCCACAGTTGTGAATAAAATTGTTGATAACGATTTTTCTTCCACACATACTACACCGGATCCAATTCAAATCAATGAGTTGTTGGTGAAAATGTTGGAGGCTAACTGCACGCATTGTTTTATGGAAATAAGTTCGCATGCAGTGGCTCAAGGACGGATTGAAGGAATGCATTTTATTGGCGCACTATTTACAAACATTACCCATGACCACCTGGATTATCACCACACATTTGAGAGTTACATCAGAGCTAAGAAAGGTTTTTTCGATGGCTTGTCATCTGATGCTTTTGCTCTGGTAAACATTGATGACAAACGAGGCATGGTGATGTTACAAAACACCAAGGCCAAGAAGCACACGTATGCGTTGAAGAAAATGGCGGACTTCAAAGCGAAGATCATTACTAATTCAATAGAAGGATTGGAGTTAGAGATTGGCGAGCGCGCGGTTTGGTTTAAGCTGATTGGTGATTTCAATGCATACAATCTATTAACTGTTTATGGAACGGCCAGCTTATTGGGCGAAGATTCTGAAATGGTTTTGATGAAACTTTCAGCGTTGACGAGTGCACCCGGTCGTTTTGAATTGGTGATGCCGGGTTCCAAGTTTACCGCCATTGTAGATTATGCCCACACACCGGATGCACTAAAAAACGTGTTGGAAACGATAAGTAATTTTCGAACCGGACAAGAGCAAGTGATTTCAGTAATAGGCTGTGGTGGAGATCGTGACAAAACAAAGCGCCCGTTGATGGCAGCCGTAGCTTGTAAATATTCCACGAAAATTATTTTCACCTCCGATAACCCACGAAGCGAAGACCCGATGGCGATTATCAAAGAAATGCAGTTGGGGGTGGGTTCTACCGATTCAAAGAAAACGTTGGTGTTGGTAGATCGCGAAGAAGCAATTAAGACTGCCTGCATGCTGGCGAAAGAGAAAGATATTATTCTGGTGGCTGGAAAAGGACATGAGAATTATCAAGAAATAAAAGGAGTTAGGCATGCTTTTGATGACAAAGAAGTGCTTACACGGATGCTTAAAATGTTTGCGAATTAATGCTATACTATTTATTCGACTATATCGAACGAAATTTTAACTTCCCGGGAGCAGGGTTGTTTCAATACATTTCATTCCGCGCAGGGATGGCAGCCATACTCTCGCTTTTGATTACCATTTTTTTTGGTAAGAATCTGATCAGCATATTAAGACGAAAGCAGGTTGGTGAAGATATTCGCGACCTCGGTCTGGAAGGCCAAATGCAAAAGAAAGGAACACCAACGATGGGAGGTATCATCATCATCGCTGCAATTCTGATTCCTACTCTTTTGATGGCAAAGTTGGATAACGTGTACATTATTTTGTTAGTGACCACTACCGTATGGTTGGGACTTATTGGTTTCGTAGACGACTATATTAAAGTATTCAAAAAAAATAAGGAAGGATTAGCAGGAAGATTTAAAATCGTTGGTCAGGTTACGATTGGTTTAATAGTGGCACTTACTTTATATTTTAATGAGAACGTAGTAATTCGCGAGAATATGCCAGCAGCTACCGCGAGTTTGGAAATGGCAGCATTTAATCCTGTAGTTAAATCTGAATACGATGTTAAGTCAACTAAAACTACTGTTCCGTTTTTGAAGAATAATGAGTTTGACTATAGCACGTTAGTTTCTTGGTTAGATAAAGACTACACATGGATTGTTTATACATTGGTAGTGATATTTATTATTACCGCAGTATCCAACGGTGCAAACATCACCGATGGCATTGATGGTTTAGCAGCAGGGACATCTGCTATTGTTGGATTAACCATCGCCATCTTTGCTTATCTATCGGGTCGTGTTGACTTTAGTAATTATCTCAACATCATGTATATCCCTAACCTGGGGGAGCTGGTAATTTTCTGTACTGCCTTTGTGGGTGCGTGCCTTGGTTTTTTATGGTACAATTCATACCCTGCCCAAGTTTTTATGGGCGATACAGGAAGTCTTTCCCTTGGAGGAATCATTGCTGTACTAGCATTAGCAGTTCGCAAGGAGTTAATGATTCCTCTTCTATGCGGTATCTTTTTTATTGAATTAGTATCTGTGATGATGCAGGTTTCGTATTTCAAATACACTAAGAAAAAATATGGTGAGGGCAGAAGGATTTTGTTGATGTCTCCTTTACACCATCATTATCAAAAGAAACAAATTCCAGAGCCGAAAATTGTGACACGGTTTTGGATCGTGGGAATTTTATTGGCAATAGTTAGTCTGGCAACTCTTAAACTAAGATGAGCGAAAGAATAGTCGTATTGGGATCGGGCGAAAGCGGAACAGGCGCAGCAATCTTAGCGAAAGCAAAAGGTTTGGATGTGTTCGTTTCTGATATGGGAACAATTAAGCATCAGTATAAAAAAGAGCTTATCGAAAATTCAATTGAGTTTGAAGAAGGTAAACATAGTGAAGAAAAAATTATTAATGCTTCACTCGTTATAAAAAGTCCAGGCATACCAGACAAGACCGAGATCGTCAAGAAAGTAAGAGCGCACCATATTGAAATCATAGATGAGATTGAGTTTGCTTTTCAATATTTGCAAGGAAAAGTAATTGCTATCACCGGAACAAATGGAAAAACCACCACCACTCTACTCACTTATCATTTACTAAAATCTGCAGGAGTAAATGTTGCTCTTGCCGGAAATGTGGGTGAGAGTTTAGCAAGAAAAGTGGCAACTGAAAAGCATGATTGGTATGTGGTGGAGATTAGCAGTTTTCAATTAGATGGAACTAAAACGTTTAGACCATTTATTGGAATACTTCTCAATATCACGCCCGATCATTTAGATCGATACGATTATCAAATGCAAAACTACATCGACTCTAAATTTAGATTGGTGAAGAACATGGGTTCAAGCAATCATTTCATTTATTACAAAGACGATGAAATTGTTTCGCTTGAAGTTAATAGAAGAGCACTAGCTTCGGTACTTCACCCAATTAATATTGATAAAGAATCTGATAGCGAAGTTATGAATTTTGAAAGCGTTGGTGAACCTTTTAGGCTATACCAAAGCAAAACAACCTTAAGAGGTAGGCACAACAAAATAAATATTATGGCAGCTGTGGGTGCTGCCCGAATAGCAGGTATAAGTATTAATTCTATTGAAGAATCTTTGAAAACTTTTGTTAATGCTCCTCATCGCTTAGAATCAGTTGCTACTATAAATGGTGTTGAATTTGTCAACGATTCTAAAGCTACCAATGTAGATTCTGTAGTTTATGGATTAGGAAGTTATAAGGGGCCGTTGATTTGGGTTGCTGGAGGAATTGATAAAGGAAATGATTACAAATTAATTGAAGCGCAAGTGAGGAAAAAAGTTCGGGTGTTGATTTGTTTAGGTAAGGATAACGAGAAATTGAAAAAGGCATTTGGAGGAGTGGTGAAGGAGATATATGAAACGCAAAGTGTAAAAGAACTAGCGCAATTGGCACTGAAGGTTTCAAAAGCAGGCGATGTAGTTTTATTATCTCCTGCCTGTGCAAGTTTCGATCTTTTTAAAAATTATGAAGACAGAGGAACACAATTTCGAAATGCAGTATTGGAATTGAAAGAAGAAGTTGAAAGTATAAGTCAGAACTTATATGGACGCAATCCGTAATTGATATGATTCTATATTCTAAAGTATGTATTCTAATATCTTAGCGACATGAAACTGAGCAAAATAAAAGAATGGGTTGATAAAAACTTGCAGGGTGACCGAGTCATTTGGGCAGTAGTTTTTGCCTTGTCGATTATTAGTATTCTGGTGGTATATAGTTCCATCGGTACGTTGGCTTATAAGAGAACGGCCAGCACAGAATCGTATCTACTCAAACACACGTTGATGGTTTTTCTTGGACTTGGGGCGATGTGGTTTGCACACAAAATTGATTACAGATACTATTCTAAAATTTCAAGGTTAGCTTTATGGGTTAGTGTTCCCTTGTTGATTTATACATTCACCAATGGAACTACCATCAACGATGCTGCCCGTTGGATTACACTCCCTATTATCAATACTTCTTTCCAGCCTTCTGATTTCGCCAGCTTGGCATTGATCATCAATCTTGCCAGCATGCTTTCTAAGAAGCAACAAAATATTGAAGATGTAAAGGAGGCGCTCATTCCTGTTTTGATTTGGTGTGGTGTTATTTGTGGACTAATCGCGTTGACGAATCTTTCCACAGCGATGTTGCTTTTCGCGACTTGCATGCTGGTGATGTTCATTGGACGTGTTCCTGTAAAATATTTGGCCATGTTGGTGCTAGTAGGATTGTTGGCAGGGGCAGTCGCATTTAAATTTGGTACGCGCGGAACAACGGCACTTAACCGCATTACGGCTTTTATTAATAATACAGAACTTCCTTTTCAAGCGAAGCATGGAAGAATTGCTGTAGCAACAGGTGGAATTTTTGGAAAAGGTCCAGGCAATAGTGATCAGCGAAATATTTTACCCCATCCTTATTCTGATTTTATTTATGCTATTGTGATTGAAGAGTACGGAATGATTGGTGGAATTATAGTAGTCATTTTGTATTTGATTCTCCTCCATCGAGGGATGAAGGCAGCCTACAACAGTGAGCGAGCGTTTGGTGGTTTACTTTCTGCGGGGTTGAGTTTCGATTTGGTTTGTCAAGCAATGGTGAACATGGGTGTAGTAGTTGGACTTGGTCCGATCACCGGTCAGCCGTTGCCATTGATTAGTATGGGAGGAACAGCCATGGTATTTACCGGGCTTTCTGTGGGAATTATTTTGAGTGTAAGTAGGGGAGAGCAAGAAGAGAACTGGGGACAATCGGAAGCATCTATGTCAAGTGAAGATAAAAATTTGGAAGCAAAAGCAGCATGATGACTTGTAGCATGCAGCTTGAAGCCTCTTTCAGAGCAATTAGAAGTTAACAAATAACGCGAACAACTTAATTGAACAAGAACAAACCATATCGATTGATCATTAGCGGAGGCGGAACAGGAGGACATATTTTTCCTGCTTTGGCGATCGCTAATGAATTTAAAGAAAGATATTCCAATTCGGAAATTCTTTTTGTAGGTGCGCAAGGCAAAATGGAAATGGTTCGCGTTCCTGCAGCGGGTTATAAAATTATTGGTTTGTGGATAAGCGGTCTTCAGCGAAGGTTTACTGTATCAAACTTGTTGTTTCCATTCAAGTTAATTTCCAGTTATCTGAAAGCGGGTAACATAGTAAAGGAATTTAAGCCCGATGCTGTGATCGGAACCGGTGGGTATGCGAGCGGTCCGATCATGTTGGCAGCAACAAGAAATAAAATTCCATCGCTCATTCAAGAGCAGAACTCTTATGCGGGATTGACCAACAGGAAATTAGGTGATAGAGTTCAATCGGTTTGTGTGGCCTATGCAGGTATGGAAAATTATTTTCCAAAGGAGCGAATAACGTTTACAGGAAATCCCGTGAGGAAGGATATACTTGATCTGGATCATAAGAAGGAAAGTGCTCTCAACCATTTTGCTTTTAATTCTTCAGAGCGTACTCTGTTGATTGTTGGCGGAAGTTTAGGGGCGAGAACCATTAACGAAAGTGTGTTGGCCGGGATTGACAAATTGATTGATGCTCAAGTGCAGGTTATCTGGCAAACAGGCAAACTGTACTATGAGAATATAAGGGAGCAGCTTCAAATTAGAGATCTGAGAAGAATTCGTGTTTATGACTTTTTAGATCAAATGGATTTAGCGTATGCGGCCTCAGATGCTGTAATCTCTCGAGCCGGAGCCTTGGCGATTTCTGAACTGTGCTTATCAAAAAAGGCAGCCATACTTGTACCATCACCCAATGTGGCAGAGGATCATCAAACAAAGAATGCGATGTCATTGGTGAACGAACATGCAGCCTTGCTGATTAAGGATGTTGATGCCAGGAGTTTATTGGTAAGTGAGGCGTTGAAATTATTGTACGATGAAAGCCTTTGTGAAAAACTTGCGCAAAATATTGGTCAATTGGCGAAGCCCAATGCGACCAAAGATATAGTAGATGAAATTGAAAAACTCATAAGAATGCAAAGGTGAAATTAGAGCAATACGATAGCGTTTACTTTTTAGGAATAGGGGGAATAGGCATGAGCGCTATTGCCCGCTGGTTCAAACACAAGGGCTTGCGCGTGGCTGGTTATGACCGCACACCCACTCCGTTGACGCATGAATTGATTGAAGAAGGGATGGAAATTCACTTTGAAGATAAGCTGGAATTAATGCCGGGTTACATCACTAAAGAGAAAACATTGATTGTGTATACCCCGGCTATTCCGAAAAACCATGTTGAACATAATTATCTAAAACACCAAGGCTTTACCATTTTAAAAAGGTCAGAAGTTTTGGGGTTGCTTACAAAGAACTATCAGACGATTGCCGTTGCTGGCACTCATGGGAAAACTACTACCTCCTCATTGATTGCTCATATCCTTAAATCGGCAGGAAAAAATATGGTTGCTTTTTTAGGAGGGATTACAACCAATTATGATTCAAACTTAGTAATGCAGGGTGAAGTTGATAAGGAGACGTTGGTGGTGGTAGAAGCCGATGAGTTTGATCGCTCATTCTTGCGCTTGTTCCCTCAACTGGCGGTGGTTACTTCAGCGGATGCCGATCACTTGGATATTTATGGTGACCACGCCAGTATGCTTACTTCGTTTAAAGATTTCATTAAGCAGATTAATACAAAGGGAAATTTAATCATCCACGAGTCGGTGGCTTCATTGGCTGATGGTATTTCTATATCGAAAGAGACCTATGGCATGAGCCAGGGACAATTTTTTACCAGCAACATTATCCAGCCTAAGCAGGATGGATTTTTTGAATTCGATCTTCTAGGCTATGCTAAGAAGATGGAAAAAATTCAGCTTGGTGTCCCTGGTTTTCATAATATGGAAAATGCCATTGCAGCTACCATCGTTGCAATAAAGTTGGGCATAGACGAAAAAGTAATTCGCCAGGCGCTGCTGTCTTTCAAAGGGGTGAAGCGCAGATTTGAGTTCATCATCAAACAAAAGAACTTGGTTTACATTGATGACTACGCTCACCATCCTGCGGAGATTGAGGCTTTTTTAAAATCGTTGAAATCAATGTACAGTGGCAAAAAGATCACGGTGATATTTCAACCGCACCTCTTCACCCGTACCCGCGACTTTGCAGAAGGATTTTCGAAAAGCCTGAGTTTGGCAGATGAAGTTGTGTTGATGGACATTTATCCGGCTCGTGAAGAAGCGATTCCAGATGTGACTTCGGATATGTTGTTTAAAGATATTACAAGCTCAGTAAAGATCAGGTGTGGGAAGAAGGATGTGTTGCAACGATTAGAAGACCTGGAAATTGAAGTTTTGGCGACCATAGGTGCAGGTGATATTGACACATTGGTGAAGCCTATAAAGGAGCTATTGCTGAAAAGAATATGAAGTTGAAACTAAACATAAGGAAGGAAGTGCAAGTATCTGTGGCCATACTGGGTCTCTCCTTTCTTATTGCATTTAGCGAGCGTAAACAAGGTGGATCTGTATGCAAAAATATTTCTGTGGAGTTGGATAATTTGAATGAAAATCATTTTTTAGATGAGGCAGATATTTTGCAATTGGTGGAGGGAAGCGGACAGCCGGTTAAGGGGATTGGCATCGATCGGATTAATTTAAAGGACATTGAGAAAAAATTGAAATTCGACAAGCATATTTTAAATGCCGAACTCTTTGGGGATTTGAAAGGGAACTTGATTGTGAATGTGGAGTTGAGAAGGCCGATAGCGCGGGTTGTTCAAAACGATGCACCTGATGCCTACATCGCAGAGGATGGCGTGATCATGCCAGTATCAGAGAAATACACTTCGCGTGTGGTGTTGGTTAGCGGATATGTAAAGGGGTTGCTTGAAAGCCAGGATTTAAATAAATCAGAAGAAGGCAAACAACTTTTGAAAATGATTGAATACATCAATGCAGATAAATTTTGGAAAGCGCAGGTGGCACAACTCGATTTAGACAAGGCGGGTAAAATAATAATCTTTCCACAAGTTACAGGTCAGCGTGTGGAGTTTGGAAAGCCTGAAAATGTGGAAGCAAAGTTTAAGAAGCTGATGGTTTTTTATAAGGAGATTTTGCCAGCGCGCGGTTGGACAAGGTATGAACGAGTGAATTTAGAATATGAGGGGCAGGTGGTTGCAGAGTGAGCGCTGCAAGCTGTGTAGTGTTGATGAACAGAGTGAGGGGTTAGCATGAGGCCAGCAATAGAAGGGTACAGATTAAGAAGTAAAATATAGACTAATAAATAAAAAAGAACAACCACAAAAAAAAATAAAGCATCATGGAAAATGGCAAAATAGTAGTAGGCCTCGATATCGGTACAACAAAAATCTGTGCCATCGTGGGTCGTCAAAATGAATTTGGAAAATTGGAAGTGCTTGGCATGGGCAAAGCTGAATCAGAAGGCGTAATCAAAGGTATTGTTACCAACATTGACAAAACCGTTTTCGCTATTGAGAAGGCAATGAAAGAAGCCAGCGACATGTCAGGAATTGACATTGGCGTAGTTAACGTAGGCATAGCCGGTCAACACATTCGTAGTTCTATCCACCACGGCAGCATTACCCGCAGCTCGAAGGAAGATGAGGTAAGCATTGAAGATGTTAATCGATTAACCGAAGACATGTACCGAATTGTAATTCCACCAGGAAGTGAAATCATCCATGTGATGCCGCAAGATTATATGGTAGATTATGAAGAGGGTATTAAAGACCCGGTGGGCATGAGTGGTGTAAAATTGGAAGCAGACTTCCATATCATTACGGCACAAACCAGCGCCATCAATAACATTAACAAATGTGTACGTAGGGCCGGACTTGAAATTCAAGATCTGATTTTAGAACCATTGGCGTCAAGTATCGCGGTGTTGAGCGAAGACGAAAAAGAAGCAGGCGTTTGTTTGATTGATATTGGTGGAGGCACTACAGACATCGCCATTTTTCACGATAGCATAATTCGTCATACAGCAGTTATTCCTTTTGGCGGAAATATTTTGACTACTGACATTCAACACGGGTTGATGGTAATGGCGAAACAAGCAGAGCAGTTGAAGACTCGTTTCGGAAAGGCTATTGCCGAGGAGGCAAGCCCGAATGAAATTGTTTCGATCCCTGGTATTCGCAACAGAACGGCAAAGGAAATTTCAGTAAAAAATCTTGCCAGCATAATTCAAGCAAGAATGGAAGAAGTAATAGAAATGGCGCACGCAGAGATTATCAGCTCTGGTTATGAAAACAGGTTGGCTGGAGGAATTGTGATAACAGGCGGTGGCTCTCAATTGAATTCATTGAAGCAGTTGGTGGAGTACATGACGGGCATGGATACGCGCATCGGTTATCCGAATGAGCACTTGGGTAAAAGCAAATTGGAAATTGTGAAAAGCCCGATGTATGCTACTGCTGTGGGCCTTGTGTTATCGGGCTTCCGTTCGTTAGATGAGCGCGAAGAGCGTTACAAAGAAGCAAAGGGAAATCAAAATCAAAAGGTAGTGGTGAAGACAAAGAAAATGAATCCTGCTTCTGATTTCTTCGCCAATATTTTGAACAAGACAAAAGGCTTGTTGATTGACGACCTAGGTGATAAAAACGAATATTAATTTAAGACTTATGATTTTAGATTTACGATTTAAGCTTAACGAATTAACAGCTAGGGTGGCAGAATTTGTATTTGCAACGGACAGAACTTTGTTAGAACTGCGAGCGGCAGGGATAGCAGCGGAAAGCCCGAAGTGCGTAGTCCCGATAGCTATCGGGAGCGTGGCCGGACTTGCAGCGGATAGCCCGGTTGCCGCCCAAGCTTTTTTGAAGAACAACGATCAACTATATATTAACAACTAAAATAAGAACAACCACTAAACACCACAGTCATGTTTGAACCAGTAACAGGATATAAATTTGACCTTCCCAAACATCACAAGTCAATCATTAAAGTGATTGGCGTGGGTGGCGGAGGTAGCAACGCAGTGAACCACATGTACCGACAAGGTATTAAAGACGTTGAGTTTGTTGTCGCTAACACTGACTTGCAAGCACTCAACAGTAGTCCGGTGCCGTATAAGCTTCAGCTTGGAGTAAACTTAACGGAAGGCCTTGGTTGTGGAGCAAACCCTGAGGTAGGGAAGGCTGCAGCCATGGAAAGTAAAGATCAGATTCGTGAAATGTTGGCGGGGACGAAAATGGTTTTTGTTACTGCGGGTATGGGTGGAGGCACAGGAACAGGAGCTGCTCCAGTGATTGCGAAAATTGCGAAGGACATGGACATCCTTACAGTGGGTATTGTTACTGTTCCATTTGCATTTGAAGGCAAGAAAAAGTTAGGACAAGCTGAGCTTGGTATTGAAACATTCCGCGCGAGTTGTGATACGGTGCTGATTATATTGAATGATAAGCTTCGTGAGATTTACGGAAACCTATCTATTGGCCAGGCATTTGGTGAAGCGGACAATGTACTGACAACGGCTGCCAAAGGAATTGCTGAGATCATCACCTTGGCGGGATATGTGAATGTAGATTTTCAAGATGTGCGCACGGTAATGTTGAATGCGGGTGCAGCAGTTATGGGCACCGCTGAAACGCGTGGAGATACTCGCGCCCTCAAAGCCGCGCAACAAGCGTTGACTTCTCCCTTGCTCGATAGTCGTGATATTATGGGATCGAAGAAAATTCTCCTCTCAATAATTTCTGGCGAAGAAGCGGAGTTGCAGATGGATGAGTTGACGACTATTACGGAATATATTCAACAACAAGCAGGTGATGATGCGGAAGTAATTTTCGGACATGGTGTCGATGCTGCCTTAGGTGATCGTATTAGGGTAACGGTGATTGCGACTGGATTTGTCAATGAAAGTAAAGTGTTGAAGAAGGAGGAGAAAAAAATTCATGAGTTAGATCGTGCGCAGATTCCTTTGTTTGGAGGAGTTGATAATTCAGTGAACCAACGATCGGCTGACCTTGAGCTAAGAATAAAATCTGATTCGAGTATACAGGAAAAGCAATTTGATACACCAAAAGAGATTGCCCCAATTCAACCTGTACAGCCAATTCAACCGGGCAGGCCAGTACTGCAAAAGCCGGAGGAAAAGCCAAGGGAGGAGATGCCCTCTGAGCGTTCTTATGTGTTTGATCTGTTTGATAAATCAGAAAGCACTTCCAAAGATGAAGACGATGGTGAGGATAGTTTGTTCAGCGATGATGATGATTTCAAATTAGGAAAAGAGATTTCAGCTGATCAGGTGATCAATGAAGATGGAATGATGGAAGTACGCAAAACGAAAGAGCGATTAGCGCAACAAGCAAAAGAGCGTAGAGAGCGACTAAAGGCGGCTCGCAAGCAGGAAATGACAAAGGAAGAATTCAATGAGAAGTGGACATTGCCAGCTTATTTAAGAAGGGGTGTGAAGATGGATAATATACCGCATTCTTCTGAACCCTTTATTTCGCGTTACAACTTAAATGATGATAATAATTTGTTGGGCAATAATAAATTTTTGCATGACAATGTAGATTAGTCGATAGTCTACGGTCAATAGTCAATAGCAGAAGTGCTGCCGACTATGGACTGTGGACTATCGACCGAAAGACATGGCATTTCTGACACGACAGGTTTTACTCCATTCGTAGTGGTTGTTGGTGGTAAATATTTTTTTCCGGTGTCAGAGTGCCTTCTTAAGACCAGACTTTTGAATAGCTGTTAGTAATTTTTTTCAGCGTTCTGGTCGGGATTTTTTTCAGGTAAAAAGCCCCGTGCTACACGGGGCTTTTTTATTGGTGGGCTAACGGGTGCATTTCAAAATTATACGGAAGTAAGTGGCCTGCTGAAAAGTAATTTGGACTTCATAGAACCATAGTCCTGCCGCAGGACATCAAGGTTCAGCACGGTTTTAATTAAGGTTAAGCCTAGCGCAAAAATAGCCACCGTACTATGCTTTGCCCACACAAGTTGAGTCACCTCTTCCGCGCGGGAGAGGGGGCGGGGGGGAGGTGAGGAAAAATACTAGTGTAATTTTGAAATGCACTTGGGCTAGCAAATTTAAATCCACCTAATCTTTCTATATTTGATTAAAGATTCTATGATGTATTCGGATAGCAAGAGAACGCAGTTGATTCAAGAGATGTTGCGAACTGAAAATAATGACGTTCTTCGCAAGGTAGAGTCCATTCTAAAAAAATCCAGAACACCAGTCTCGAAAAAAGTAAAAGCCCACGACTTCCTAGGAACTTGGACTACAAAAGATGCTGAGCTGATTGACAAGGCAATTGAAGAAGGTTGCGAGAAAATTTACCTAAATGAATGGCGGTAAATTCCTATTGGATTCTAATATTGTTTCTGCTTGGCTGAAAGGCGAAACTAAAATAGCAGATGAAATAGAGAAGGCAACAGTTATCTACATTCCAATTATTGTCATAGGTGAGTTATATTATGGAGTACACTACTCGTCTCAAGTCCAAAAGAATGTTTCCGCTGTTAAGAAATTGATTAGTAAATATAAAGTTTTGCTAGTCGATGATGCTACTTCTTTTGAGTATGGAAGAATAAAATCAGTATTGAGAAAAAAAGGAACTCCAATACCAGAAAACGATATCTGGATTTCTGCAATAGCAATTAGACATAAACTTACTTTAGTTTCGAGAGATGGCCATTTTAAAGAAGTTGTTGGGTTGAAACTAAAGGTTTGGTAGACACGTGCCATTATAAATTGATACTATGAACAAGAAAATTATCTATATCATTTTCCCTTTTATTCTGCTGGGAGGAATTTATTTTTTAGGGCCGGCTCCCAGCAAACCTGTTTATGATGCTACCTTGCCAACAGTTCCGCAGTCGGCAGGCGAGTTAGAAAAGTATGTAGCCGATCAAGAAAGCAAACACAAACTAAAACCAAATAATGAAGCTCGTATTGTATGGGCGGATTCAACAAAAGGTAAAACCGAATACAGCGTAGTATATCTGCATGGATTTTCGGCCAGTCAAGAAGAAGGCGCTCCTATACATAGAGCGTTTGCTAAAAAATTTGGATGCAATTTATATTTAGCGAGAATGGCGGATCATGGAATTGATACCACTGAACAACTGTTGTACTTCACACCGGACCGCTGGTGGCATAGTAGCAAAGAAGCCTTGGCGATTGGAAAGGCATTAGGCGAGAAAGTAATTATTATGAGTACTTCAACGGGTGGTACGATGGCATTGATGTTGGCAGCAGAGTATCCAAAAGACGTTTTTGCATTAATAAATATGTCTCCTAATATCAGGCTATTTCATCCCATGGCTTGGATAGGAAATAATCCATGGGGCCTACAGATTGCACGGCTGGTAGTGGGTGATAATTATAATGTACAAAAGCCAATTCCGGGTGTAGATATGAAATTGCAAAATCAATATTGGAATGATAAGTACAGATTGGAGGCGGTGTGTCAAATGCAGGAAATGTTGGAATCAAAAATGACCGAAGGGACCTTTCAGCACGTGAAGCAGCCAAGTTTATCATTGTATTATTATAAGAATCAGGCTGAACAAGATTCGACCGTGAAAGTGAGTGCTATCCTCGAAATGAATAAGCAACTGGCGACCCCTGATCCTTTGAAGGAAGCTGTGGCTATAGCCGGTGCAGGAACGCATGTGATAGGATCTTATATTCGCGCAAAAGATATTACTGAAGTTGAATCTGGGATTGACCGTTTTGCTACCGAAAAATTAGAGTTAACGCCTGACTTTGGAATAAAGCTAATGAGGTTGGAAGCCTATAAGGCGAGTGTTGCTTCTAATCCCCAAAATCAATTGGTGGAATTAGAAAAATTTATTCCTGATATTGTTTTAGATATTAAGTATGCCACCACTGATAATTTTACCAAAGAGAAAATCTATAATCTTGCGAAAGCATACGCGCGCAAACCGGTGGCAGAGGCTTTGAAGAAAGCCCAACAGGAATTTAATAAGTTAGGCTATGGAGTAAAAATATTTGATGGGTATCGACCTTATTCTGCAACCGTGAAATTTTATGAAGCGATGAAAGGTGATACTACCTATGTTGCCAATCCGTACAAGGGCTCACGACATAATAGAGGGTGTGCTTTGGATATGACCCTTTTTGACCTGAAGACAAAAAAGGATTTGAAAATGCCGACTGAGTATGATGCCATGCAAAAGGAAGCCTTTCCAAATGCTGCGGTTTCTGATGCTGAGGCTCGTAAAAATAGAGAAACGCTAATTTCGATGATGGAGCACAATGGCTTTAAAGTTTATTCAACAGAATGGTGGCACTTTGATTTTGTAGGATTTGAGAAATTTGAGGTGATGGATATTAATTTTGAGGAGCTAGAGTAGAGAAGCCCGTGCCTTGATTCTTGAAAATTAAATGCTGATTGAGTATTTTTTTCGCCCCCTCCAATTCCCAATTCTTTATGACCATCGAACAAGCGCAAAAAACGAGTAGGCGGCTGGATCAAGCAACACGTTAGCGTTCATGCCGGTAGACAATTTTGTTGAAGACATTGGGGACAAGAAAAGAGTAACTAACTATTATTTGAATAAATGATGAAGCTAACCGTGAGACGACCTCGAAGAGGTCAAATGTTTATAAAATGATGCCGATGATAACATACGACCCCGATGGGGTCGCACAAAATCCTTGAATCAATTTTCTATAAACATGAAATCCCTTCGGGATTAAAGACAAGAAAGAATGACCAGAGGATCAACCGTTAAAT
>JAYVPS010000231.1:0-15938 GCA_043757225.1 Cytophagales bacterium
CCACATTCCGAACATCGTTATTATTACTACAGTCATTTATTCTTTGGCTTTTTAATGCGCAGCCAAACAACTTACTCCCCAACTTTTAATACTGACCCATTACTTGGGAATACGAGGTATTTCGAATGATTTTTTTTTAAAGTGGTTACAGAAAATCTAGGTGGTATTGTATTTCGATGCCTTGATGAACCAATCGTGATCATCAAGAATTTAGTTTGCCGCCTAATGAAGACCACGCCATGGGCGAAGACTGTTGCTGCATCAAAAAATCTAAATCGCCATATGATTGAAGGTATTCACCCCTAAAGGCAACGAAGTGTGAATTAGCCGCTCCACCGTTTCAGGAGAGATGTTGTCCCAACGCCAAGCTCCAGTAATAATGCTAGAGAATATGGGGCCTTCCGGGTGGAGCGGCTGTAAAATCATGCACCTATGTGTTGATAGCACTTGCCTCCCTTACTACTGGTCATTCGCTTGCAGCGTGTACCATCAGCTGTTTTACCGGAGCATTGGGTCATCTTATCTTTCAAATGCTCATCAGGTTTGCAAATTCCGCAAGCTCCTTTACCTACTTTCTTTGCAGCCGCCAAAGTAATGTCTTTCGCATCACCTGAAAGCTTGCAGTCGGCAGTATGATATTTTTCACCTTTGTCAGAGGCATAAACAGTTTGGCTATAGCCTTTGATAGCCAATCCGAAAAACAAGAAGAGGCTTAGAACGATTATTTTTTTCATAAAAAAACGGTTTAGGTGGATACAAGTTGTGACTTTTAGAATAGCATCAGAAATAAATTAGTGATTCATTTTTTAATTTAAAGTATTGCTTCGTCATCGTCACCTTTAAATCGTACTTGATTCTTTTCCTTTCCAGCGATCGGATTTCATATAAAGGTAAGACATTGAAAACATACTTATCCAATACACCCATTCGCTGATCCAGCCCCAAGTGATGGATAGATTCCAGACTTCCAGCACAAAGTAAACGTAGGCAGTATAGATAATAAGCGTAATGATTTCTATTAACAGATTAACCATTGTGTTGCCTGTGCCGGTAACGGCATTAAGCCAAACCACTGAAAATGATTGTAACAGCAAAGCAGACGAAACCACACGAAGCACTGGAGTTGCGTATTGGATAAAATTATCCCCCTGTCCAAATAAAGAAAGTAATCGTTCAGGAAAAATGTTGAGTGTAACAATCAGGATCAGTGAAAAACCAGAACTTACTTTTACGATTCTTTTGATTAACGGAAGCACCTCGTCTTGTTTTTGTTGCCCTATAACATTACTCACCATTGTGTTAGAAGTAGCCGCAAATGCCCAGGAGAAAATCCCTGCAATCCCAAAGACATTTCGCATCGTGTTGGAGACGGCCAAATCACGAGCCCCATGGTGCTCAATTAAAATGTAAAAATATTCCCATGTAATGATGCTTAAAGCAAATTGCAAAATTAAAGGAGACGATTTTACCAGAATCAATTTGATGGTGGTTGCTTCCAGTCGCCAGTTTTCAAAAAGAGCAAAAGCTTTATGAACTCCCATCGCATGAATGACTGCATAGATAACCAACAGCCCGGTGCCTTCAGCGATGATAGAGGCATAAGCGGCACCATTAAAACCAAGTTGAGGAAACCCAAAGTGCCCATATATGAAGACGTAATCGAAAAAAATATTCGCAATTGTTTCGCTTAATGTCCCCCAGACCAAAAACTTAGTTTGGTTTGTGCCCACAAGCAGTGCATTGCGCATTACATACAAATACCACAGAGGCAGCCCCCAAATACGGATATAAATAAAATTAATTGCTTTTTCTGCAATCACCGTGTTATGGATGGTAGCTCGCAAAATCATCGGAGCGAAGGTGAAAGTAACTAAAATGCCCAGAGCTGATATGGCCAAGGCCGCCCATACCCCATGATAAAATAATTTACCAATCTCTTTCGGTTGATTTTGCCCTGCTCTCCTTGCGATAAGCGATTGCAGACCGTTGTTAAGCCCATTGCCGATTACTGCAAAAATTAAGTAGTAAACTCCCGTAATGGCCGCACAGGCCAGCGCTTGCTCGCCCAAACCGCCAAGAAAAATATTGTTGGTGATAAAGCTGATCTGCGGCACTATCAAAGACAGAGAAATGGGCATTGCCAATCCGAGGATTTGCTTGTAATCGGTTTGCAGACGTAGATCGTAACTTTTCATTAAATGAGAAAGTCAAAGTAAAATAAAAATTGTGGAGGAATAGACTAAATTTGAAAAACAAGCGACTATTTCTTTAACCACTTACTATGCAAACAATTCTTGGAGCCAATGGTGTAATTGCTACCGAACTTTCAAAGCACCTTCCTAACTACACACAACAGATTAGGCAAGTAAGTCGCAATCCAAAAAAAGTAAATGCTTCTGATGAAATCATGTCGGCAGATTTGTTGAATTATGATCAAACCGAAAGAGCAGTAGCCGGAAGCAAGACAGTTTATTTAGTCGCAGGGCTTCCCTACAAAACCTCGCTTTGGCAAACGGAGTGGCCAAAGTTGATGCGTAATGTGATAGACGCTTGCAAAAAACATAATAGTAAACTGGTATTCTTTGATAATGTTTATCCTTATGGCTATGTAAATGGCATCATGACCGAAGAGACTCCCTTTAATCCCACCAGTAAAAAGGGAGAAGTGCGCGCCAAGATTGCAACCTTGTTGCTTGACGAAATTAATGCAAAAAATTTAGAAGCAATGATAGTTCGTGGTGCTGATTTTTATGGGCCTAACGCTCTTTTAAGTTTGACTCATTCCACCGTTACCGAAAAGTTAAGAGCGGCTAAGACATCTCAGTGGACAGGTGACCAAAAAAAGATACACACTTTTACCTATACACCTGATGCAGGAAAAAGTGTAGCGATACTAGGGAACACAGCATCTGCCTACAACCAAACTTGGCACGCCCTCACTAGTCCTGAGAAAATTACTGGGGAGCAATATATTCGGATAGCCTGCGAAATCATGAACCGCCCTTACAAGGTGCAAGCATTACCAAAATTTGGTGTCCGGGTATTGGGTCTTTTCATTCCTGTATTGAGAGAGTTTGTGGAAATGATGTATCAATACGAAAATGATTACATTTTTGATAGTTCGAAATTTGAAAAGGCATTTAATATCAATGCGACAGATTACAAGGTGGGAATTGCGCAGACGTTGAAGTAATGATTTACCCTCACTGCTAATAAACTTTTCAGCCGATTTTCTGATAACCTCATAGTGAGAATCTTGATCCTATATTTTTTCAAAATAAAGAAGTCGAAAATCCTGCCAATTAAACCAAAGGGAACTTTGTAGTAAAATTGGTCGGTCATAGTAGTAACGCCCTTTATTGATTGAAAGTAGTGCTCATGTTCCATTGGATTTGGAATAGTGTTTATGGATTTCAGCACACATAATGGCGATAGTTGAGCTATCGACAGCCAGTCTTTCAAACAATTCAAAAATTCTTGTTTGAGTACCTTTAAATCACGCCCTGCGCCTGCATTGCCTTTGCCACTTTTAAAAACCCGGCAATGTTTGCACCGACCATGTAGTTACCCGGTTTGCCGTATTCTTTCGCGGCCGCCAATGAAGTATCATGGATGTTTTTCATGATGAGGACGAGTTTTGCATCCACTTCTTCACGCGTCCAGTTCGCACCCATAAAGTTTTGAGTCATCTCTAAACCAGAGGTAGCCACGCCACCTGCATTTGCGGCTTTGCCTGGAGCATACATTACACCATTCGCTAATAAAATATTAATTCCTTCGATGGTAGTTGGCATATTGGCACCCTCACCCAAAAGCTTCACTCCGTTCTTCACCAAATTGTTTGCATCCGTTGCGTTTACCTCGTTTTGGGTAGCACAAGGAAAAGCACAATCAGCTTTTGTATTCCATAAAGGATTGTGGTCAGCTTTTGGATCTACCTCCAGGTACGTGCATTTGTATTTATCCGCATATTCTTTAATTCTTCCTCTTCTATCGTTCTTCAGATCTTTTAGGAAATCCAATTTTTCCGGTGTGAATCCGGCTTCATCAATAATAATTCCGTTTGAATCAGAAGCGGTGATCGCCTTTCCTCCGAGATGAAGAATTTTTTCGATAGCATATTGAGAGACATTTCCCGAACCGGAAACCAAACAAGTCTTTCCTTTGAGTGAGTTTCCAATATTTTGCAACATGTTTTCTGCAAAATAAATGAGACCGTAGCCAGTTGCTTCGGTGCGAATCAAGCTTCCGCCCCATCCAATACCTTTGCCTGTAAGCACACCGGTAAATTCATTTTTAATTTTTTTATAAGCACCAAAGAGATAACCAATTTCTCTTCCGCCCACACCAATATCACCAGCAGGTACATCTAACCGATGGCTAATATGTCTGGCCAATTCGCCCATAAATGCTTGGCAGAATTTCATTACTTCATTGTCCGATTTTCCTTTCGGATCAAAATCACTTCCGCCCTTGCCACCGCCCATCGGTATTCCGGTAAGCGCGTTCTTAAAGACTTGTTCGAATGCCAAGAATTTTAATACGCTAGGCGTAACCGAAGGATGGAAACGTAACCCACCCTTGTATGGCCCGATAGCGCTATTCATCTGTACACGATAGCCTCTATTAACCTGAACCACTCCATTATCATCAAGCCATGTTACTCGAAACGAAATAAGACGCTCAGGCTCGAGCATACGCTCCAGTAATTTAAGCTTTGCGAACTCCGGGTTTTTTTCTATTACAGGCAAAACTGAAGCTATTACCTCTTCTGCTGCTTGTAAAAACTCAGGCTCATTCGGGTTGCGTCTTTTTACATTATCAAGAATGGAATTCTGATTCATAATATTTGAGTTTGGACACAAAAGTAAGCAAGAAAACCCAAAAGCAAACGATTGAAATGAGAGGTTGACAGTCGTATGGAATTAGTCAACAAGTCCTTTCAGAAGTTATTAAAATATATTATAGGGAAGCATGATAACCGAACTTAAGCATGGGCATTAATTTTTTCACGCAAAGCCGCTAAAATAAAAGCGTAAGGGTTCAAAGGTCAGGCGGAACTTTGAAAAATAAGAAAATGACTCTACATTTTAGGCGCAAGCCATAAAAATCCTGACGATAACAGAAAAATTAGAAACAGCAGCAAGGAAGAAATTGGGTTACGTTCTGTGCTAATTTCTTTTTGTGCGAGATCATTATTTTTTGCTTGAGAAGCCAATTTATTTGCATTCTGTTGCCGGGCAATTCTCAATGATTGCCATTCGGAAAGAGCCGAAACGTAGTAATTTTTTACAGTAGAATCTTTTTCAATAGCAAGTTTGTGCCAACCAACTTTTCCTGCCCATGTAGTTCCGTGCCAATAGTCATCAATCACAACATCTTCCCGCAAAGGAAGAAAAATATCATCTGCAAGAAGATGCGGACTGAGTTGTGTAGAAATCAGATTCACATTCAAGGGCTCATCTGAATACAAAGGAAACTCTTGCTCCACTTGAATTTTAAATTTTAAATCTTGGGCTCGTGATGTTTGTTCCAGAAGTGGAGACCATAACTCAGCATATTCCATTGTTTTCCCCTGCAATAATAAGGGATAGGTTTCTTGCAAAAGCTGAAAGCCAATCTTGCCGACTCCTTTGTTTAAATATCCAGATAAGGTGCGATTTCTTCCTTGGGTGATTGCCTCGATACCGAGAGCGTCAATACTTGCTGGTAGAGCTGAAAATGAATAGGTGGAATGACCTAATTGAATTTGCGCGGTGTCGCTTTTAAATGCCTTCAGCGGTATTGATAGAGAGAAATTATTTAGCTTACCGAAGGAATTGTGCAACACCAATAATCCAAGTCCTTGCTTGACGGATTCTTCCAACGCATTTGTTTCATTTGGCAGGAAGGATTCGAGCGATTCATTATCGGTAATGAATAGGTCAAAATCTTTCATGAGATCAACTGAGACTTTGTCAACTTTGATTGGCTGATGGAGACTGTATTCATATCGATAATTGTTTCTTGAAATTTGAAATCTTGTTACCATAGAGTGACCCTTTTCAATCAAAAAGTTTTTTAAGTATCGCGCTTCGGCCGTAGGATATTTGAGTGATAATAGTATTCTGAGTTTTTTCTCAATTGGCACTTGAACAGGAAATTTTTCTGAGGTTGTTGCCAATTCATCCCGAATAGTAAGGGAATATAGAAACAGGCCTGTCTGCCTTGGTGTGAAAGAAACTTTAAATGGATGGATTCCACTTTTAGTAAAGGCAATCGAATCTTCTGGCCCACCAGGTCCGATCAATTTAATAGTTGCTTTGCCTTTCGAATGAAGAGTGCCAGAAATTTCATTCTTTTGATTGATTTTAAAATTGGGCGGAGTTGTCCATTTGATAATTCCAAAAGGGAGTTCGCTTTTATAATAAAGAAAGTAACTTTTCATCTCTTGTAAAGCGAATTCACTCAACCCGTCACCCAGTACAATTTGAGAATGAATAGGTTCGTCACTTGATGAAACTTCGTTTGAATTATTATATGCTAGGGCACCATCGACCGTAACGAATTTCAGCAATGGGTTTGCTTTAAATAAGCTATCGGCTACCACGGGTTGGTAATGAGGGGTTAGCACAACAAGTCTTGTAGATTTTATTTTGGTTACCCATGATGGTTGTACTAGCAGCACCAATAGTGAAAGGATCAAAAAAATTACTGCGATTAACCGCCAAAGAAAAAATTTGATCTTCCGTTGATACTCCTTCCAAATCATTAAGCATAATGCAGTGGCCAATCCTCCAATAATTACCCAGAGAGGAAAAACAGGTTGAATGTACACGATATTATTCATGACTTAGTTCCTCAAGGGTTTTTAAAAATTGTTGGTCAAGGCTATGCAAGATTAAATTACTTTTGCTTGGTGAGGATGATTCTATTGGAAGGACGCTCCAAAGAATTGAGCGAATGACCAAGAGCAGTTCATGGATTTTTTTTTCATCCATTTCATCTTCGGTTATTTTTCTTATCAGGGAAAGCCCTTCCAAATATTTTCCGGGTTCAGCTAACACGACAATAGCTAACTCTTGCCCTGCCATGTGTAGTTGCTTTTTCGCCTCTGATGAAAGGGTATTAGGTCGTTGATCCAGTAATTGTTCTACTATTATTAATGCCTTCCGAATTTCTAAAAATCGTTTTTGTTCAATCCGGTTATTGTTAATAGTAGAATTTTTTATTTCAGCCAAGTCTCCTGTTAGCCTTTTCTCTTCTTTGAGTGGCGGTGGGTCAAACCCTGTACGATGCACGTAAATGCGAGAATCATTACTAATTTCTTTTAACAATTTCAACGATGTATATTGATAGGGTAAAGATTTGGATGGCTCGTATAAACGTAAGTACAGCTCAGCATCCCACATTACCGTCAGGGCGGCCTTCAGTTTTGCGCGGACGGATTGGACAAAGAAAGTAGCTTCTTCTCCGTTATCATGCTCATGAGCGAATGCTTCCAATGGATTTTCATTTTCCCGACTATCTTTTACATTCCCTTCTTTTGAATGACTCGGAGATGCTCTTTTTTTATCAGTCACTAAATTGTGTTCATTCTCTTTATCATGTGCATGTCCAAATTTTTTAGCCACGTCTTCTGTGCTTTCATCATTATCTTCCGGAATAATGGCTTCCCCAATTTGATCTTCAAACTCTTCTCCTAAAAACTGACCATAGCGTAAACGCAATACCTTTTGATCATAGCCCAGTTCATTGCTGGTAGACTTAAATTCCTGAACTGATCGTATTTTTTTCTCCCTCAATAGTTTTTCGGTATCGATAATAATTTGCCTTTGACTTCTAAAATATTCCGGCATGAGATCAACACCAAGGCCATCATCATCAACAGCAACCTCCTTAGTGGTATCTTGTAATGCAATAAAGAAGGTTTCTGTTCTGCTGTAATTGGGTATTGGAGTTTTGTTGTCCCACGCCTCTACATAAAAGTAAAGCTCATCACCAGGCTCCATTCCTAACTTATTTAAATTAAGATTGCGAGTTGCTTTCACTTGCTTACCTGCTATAACGGAAGGATTTTCAAAGCGAATTTTTTCTTCCCGGAATTTTACAGATTCCCCGCTGCCCTTACTTACGGTAGCAATAATGACAGCATTAGTTAAGCCATAGTCATCACTCAGATTAGCCTTTAAAGACACTTGTAATTGATTTGCAAAGGAAAGTTTGGTGAATTGGTCTAAGTCAGCAATGGAAATTTTTGGTGATTCGTCTTTAACAACTTCAATTTTAAAATAATCAGAGGTGTGAGATTTAGCATCCTGCCATTGAATTTGATAAAATCCTGGTTCACTTACCGGGATATTCGATAGATAATTGTCTTTACTTAGAGTAAAGTCTATTGAATCTTTTCCTGACAATAAAATGTGAGCAAATTTTATAGAATCAGAAAAGTGAATATTCCATTTAACGAGGCTGCCTTCAGGTACTTTTAAGTTTGATGTAGTGGACTCAAATGCACTAAGATTTGTATATACGGGTGGAGAAACTTTAATTGATAGGAAGCTTATGGTGGCCGCACCACTTTCTACTTTTGCATTCAATTTATACAAATCAATAATTGATTTTTCGGTTTGAGAACCTGAATAGATAGGAGCAAAGGAACCAAGTATCACATAACTAATAAAGCTGATAATCAGGATGCCGCTTGTTTGAGGAAGGGAATTTGGAATTTTAATTGTGGGGTACAGCGCATCAAAACGTTGAATAGTTTTTTGCAATTGAAGTTGTTGCAATTCTGATAGGGAGGCATCTTCTTTTAGCAATAAGTCAGCACTCTCCTCTAGTATTGGATAATGAGAGTTAAGATGCTGTACAAATAATGTATTGTTAAAACGATATAATTGAAGATGAACAATACGCCAAGTCGTTATGAGCAATACCAAACTTAAAGAAATATAGAGTTTAGGCTGAAATGAATTGCTAAATAGTGAGCTTACCATCCATGCAAACAAGGCGCTGGCAACAGCTAGCAATACTATTTCTATAAACCGAAACATGAGGTAACGATTTTTTAAATGAGTGACCCTATTGATTGCCCCTGATTTACTCATTGATTTCGTTTGTAAGAGACGAATCGTTCTATACATAAAACCATTAGCAAAATGATTAATAGGTTCTTATTATGACCAGAAAAGATATCAGATGTCAGTTGATAAGAAGAGGAAGTAGTTCCCTTTAATAAAATACTATCCGGTAGTATTCTTTTGTCATTCCCTGAAACCCTATCCCACTTTTCTTTCTCATCAATCAATAAGGAAGCTAATTGAAGAGTTAAATTGCCTTCTCTGGCATTATCGATATTGAGTTTTCGGTTAATGTTCCAGTTGTTTTTATCGATTTTTTCTAAGAATTTATTTGAAGGCTGTGGCCGATACTCAATCAAATTGATGGAGTCATTTGTTAGCGTATTCTTATCCGAGAGCCAAATAATCCAATCGGTTGTTAAAGAAGCTGATTTTTTGGGAGTGCTTTCTAGGATTGAAATAGTTATGGGCAGTGTTTTGGAAATGGCAGATAAAGCTGCTTTAATAATTAATTTTTCCTGTTCGAAAGTAGGATCAGATACAATGCTGACCATGAGATGGCTTATGTCGGTTGCGATAATAGTGTCAGGAAGTGGTGATGTTGATACAAGAGTCTCAAAGGTTGTATAGTCTGCGCTAGAATGACCTTTTCTAATCAAAACTTGTTTGGGTGTTTGTTGAATGGCTTCCGCAATAAAGTCTACAGGCTCATTTGGAAGCGTAACCCAGCGTATATTTTCATTGACCGCTTGACGCATTCCCTTAAAATTTTCTACCCTACTAGCAGAAATGACGATTGCTTGTTGAAGATCCTGTTGTTGAACTAAGTTAATAATATCCCAATTATTTGAAGTAGTAATTTCGGAGGTAGTCTTTTTTAGTGGGAATCCCTTTTGTAACCAATGCCATTCAAACCCCTGCGACTTTAGGCTGTCTTCAATTGTTGTAACCATTGGGTTTTGCTCCAACCCCTTTTCTACCAGAAGCCATTTTTTACTGTCATCCTTCCAATGCAAGCCACTGATGAGAAGAACAAACAGAATGATCAGCAAGCTTCTTACTGCTAATAATAAAACCTCGTTTAACTTGATTCCTTTAAATTGTTGAGTACTCGTTTCTCTAAGATGTCTCAAGCTCCCCATACGAATTACCTTCCCTTCTTTGCGGCTAAGTAAATGAATTGCTAGCGGAATACTCAATCCGGTAAGTGCCCATAGGAATATCGGATGACTGAATTGCATTATCGAACCAACCTTTTACGGATTGTTAAAAAGTTTCGCAGCACTTCTTCAACAGGTTGATTCAAAGGCGTCAGATGATAATTGATTTGCCTCTCCAGCATCCACATCCTTGTTTGCCTCAGCCAAGTTTGAACCCGTTCTTGGTAGTCAGCTTGTTGAGTTCTTGTATCTGCTTTGGTCTTGATTCCTGTTTCCAGATCTTCAAAGGTAAAAGACCCTTCAAAGTCAAGCTTAGTTTCGTGACCTCCAATCAAGTGAAAAACAATAACTTCATTGCGAACGGTTTTTAGCCGAGAAATAAATTGTTGAATATCCTGACCATCATCATACAGGTCAGTTATGAAAATGATCATCTCCTTGCCGTGATGATCAAAAAGTTGTTCGATGCCTTTTGACTTTTCCCAATTCCCTTTGCTATTGCTATTGATCAAGGCAGTTAGTAATCGAATAAATTGTTGTTGCTCAAAGCGCGGGAGAACCGATTGGATTTGTTGATCATTTACAGAAAAAAGACCAAATGTGTCTCCTTGTTTTCGCGCAAGAAAAGCCAAAGCAGCTATCATTACCTTGGCAAATTGCAACTTGCTTATGTTATCTTCTGAATAGGACATCGATCGACTGGCATCAAGCATGAACTTGACCGTAATGTTCGTTTCTATCTCGGCCTCCTTAATGAAATAGCGCTCGGAGCGGGCAAACATTTTCCAATCTAATTGTCGAAGGTCATCGCCAGGTTGATAATTTTTATACTGACTAAACTCCTGTCCACTTCCTATGGATTGACTCTTGTTACTTCCACTCATGAAGCCTTCTACAATAGCGCGCGCAACCAACTCTAGTCCGGTGATGGAGTTTAAGATGGTAGGATTTAATAACTCCTTGATGCGCGAATCCATTTTATTAAATGCTTTTCTTGGTGGTGATAGTTTCGAGTAAATGCTTAGTTACTGAGTCTGAGGTGATGCCTTCTGATTCAGCTTTAAAGTTCATCAAGATGCGATGGCGCAGTACCGGAAAGGCTACATGGCGAAGGTCATCTTGTGTAACAGCAAATCTACCACTAAGAAAAGCCCGGGCTTTCGCTGTTAGAATCATAGCTTGTCCGGCACGTGGCCCGGCTCCCCACCGCACCCATTCATTTACATATTTCACTTCACTGATTCCGGCACGTGTTCCCCTAACAAGTTCACTCACCCAGGCAATTAATTCTTTATTAATATGTACCTCTCTTACGCGCTTTTGAGCCTCAATAATTTTGCTCCCTTCAATTACTTTCCTGATCGATTCTCCTCTCTTACCAGTTGTATTTTCAAGAATAGCGTGCTCTTCTTCTGCCGTTGGATAACTTACTTTAATGTAAAGCAAAAACCGATCAAGCTGTGCTTCGGGCAATGGAAAAGTACCCGCTTGTTCAATTGGGTTTTGTGTGGCAAGAATAAAAAATGGTCTTTCTAAAGGATATGTTACCCCTGCATAAGTAACTTTAAACTCTTGCATGGCCTCCAAAAGGGCAGCCTGCGTTTTCGGAGAGGTTCGGTTAATCTCATCAGCCAAAATAATATTAGCGAAAACTGGTCCTTTGTTAAATTTGAAAATTCGCTTACCCGTAGTGTGATCCTCTTCCAGTACTTCAGTCCCGATAATATCAGAGGGCATAAGGTCCGGTGTAAATTGTATTCTGCGAAAGCGAAGATCAATGGCTTCTGACAGCGAACGAATCATAAGTGTTTTTGCAAGACCGGGGTACACCTTCCAGCAACGCATGCCCACCTGCCAAAAAAGTGATAAGGAGTTGTTCAATAATTTCTTCTTGCCCAACAATTACTTTTTTTATTTCCGCTCTCAGATTATTTAAATCAGCGATGATGCTTCGTACAGATTGTTCTAATTCTTTTAACTCACTCATATTTTTAAATATATCAACTATGGACTATCAACTAGTCAAAGCATACATTATAATATTCACACTAAACTTAGTATTATCAATTCGGTAAAACCGCTTGTTCCTAAAGTCATAGTCCCACTCACAACCGTAATCTTTATTACTATAGAGGACTCCTATTCTTTTGTTAATTTCAATTGCTTTTAAGTAATCATGTACAATGTCATCGCCCCACCCATTTAATTCCTGTGCTGTCGTTGGGGGTCCATCAAATTGAAAAAAGGAAGAATAAAGTTGATGAGTTTTTGGAATCTTTTTCAGAGACTGGGCTCCAAATATTCTCTCCATCTGCGATTCAAAAGATTTTGAAAACAACCCATCGATATCATGATTGCAATCGTCAACAAATACAAAGCCACCATTCTTTACATACTTTTCAAAATTCTCTCGCTCCTTAGCAGTAAACTCTACCAATTTGTGACCGCTGAGATAACAAAATGGGCATCTGAAAATATCATCGCTACTAAGTGACACAATGTTTTCAGTGGTATTAATTTTCAGAGTTGTGTACTCAATCAATGAATTTAACACATTTACCGGCATGCGCTGATCTACATCCCAGTCACCTGATTCATATTGAAGACGGGTGAAGAAGAATTTATTGGAGTCACTCATCATTAGTTACTTGCGTAAGTTCTCTCTTTAAAGACAATTAGGAATGGGAAATTATATAAACGGGATAATTATCTAGCTGTAGTTACCCAAACCTTTAAATAGTTGCATTTTTTTTAGGGTCTTTCAACACATTTCGCAGACAAAATGAATATCTAGTTAATCACAGATACCCTGTTGGAAATTTGATTGGGTTTAAAGCTGCAAGCCTATTCTTCTGGAGAGGTCTGACGAAAAGACATTGCTGGGATCGTATTTCTTTTTGATCGCTAGCCATTCTTTGTGTTGCGGATACATGGCTTTAAATGTTGACTCATCCAGGTACGCGTCTTTTCCAAGATATATTCGTCCTCCCATAGCCAGTACCATTGCGTCAAGTTTTTTTGTAAAGGGTTTAAGTTTTGCGGTAATGGGAAAATCAATGGCGAAAGTATATCCTTCAAACGGAAATGAGAGGAGGCCGCCCTGATCTTTACCAAATTTCTTCAATACGTTTAGGAATGGGACACAATCACTTTTAGTAATCTCTTCAAGAACCTTACGAATATTTGCTTCCCCATTACTTTCTGGTAACACAAATTGATATTGTATAAACCCTCTTTTGCCATACCCTTTGTTCCAGTTGTTAATCATATCAAGCGGATAAAAGAACTTATCATAATGAGCAATGCCACTGCCTCGCTTTTGCATCTGATAAAGCAGTACGTTGAGTGCACGAACTGAAATATTATTTAGCGCGAAGGCCGGTAGATAAAATGGAACGGTGATGATTGACTTTCTCCCAATATTCAACGGGTTCAATTTCATTTTTTCCGGTAGGTCATTTAAATGAGCGTGGTTACCCATTGTTAATACACCACGGCCTACGTTTTTCCCTTTAGCCATAGAATCAAGCCACGCTACTGACGAACTATAATTCTTATTGCTATCGTCAATGGCTTTCAACATCTCATTCAAATTTTTTGCTACTACTGACTTCTGCACAAAATAAGAAGTTTCAATTTTCCTTAGTTGCAACCTGACTGTGAGGATAGGACCCAATAAACCAAGCCCACCGAAATTAGCCCAAAACAAGTCACTGTTTTCTTCACGACTTGCCTTAACAATTCGCCCGTCTGCGAGCGCAATAGTAAAATCAAAAACGCAATTTACAAATGAGCCATCAGCGTGGTGAGCTTTTCCATGTATGTCATTTGCAATAGCTCCCCCAATGGTAATGTACTTTGTTCCGGGCGTTATCATGGGGAACCAACCCCGCGGTACGAACGTGTGAATGATATCTTCCAGACTGACACCGGCTTCACATTCCAGGACTCCTTTTTCTTTATCAAAAGCGAGAAAGTGGTTCATCCCTTCTAACTTCATAACGGTATGACCGGTATTTGTAGCCTGATCGGCATAACTTCTGCCTAATCCTCGAGGAATCAATCGGACAAATTTGAGTGCTTCCTTTATATCCTTAACCTCTCTCGGGTACAAGACTTTATTTGCAGTGTGAGGAATGTTCCCCCATCCGGATAGCGATTCTTCAGCTAAGTGCATGAATTGATTAAGTGCGGTAATAACTGCGAAAATTATGGAATAAATTACAATAAAAAGTCACGGATAAAGCTACAGAACTTTAAAATCAATATTGACTTATCTATGACGGGTTCAAAGATATAAAAGTTAGGACTGTTTAGACTCAATGGAAAGAGCCTTAGAGTTAATGAAGTTTATTTATAATTCGGTATGTTCGATCCAAGGGTTATGTCTCTAAATCCAATCCAATCGCCTGCCTTGTTTTTTGTTAAATGGATAATTCCTGAGCCGCCTCGGTTCTCAAGTTTGTTTTTTTTCGCAGCAGTCAATCTCAGGTCGTCATCAAATAAATAATCATCAATATAGTATTCAATTTTACCGGGCTCTTTAATTATTGGATGAATATGAGCGGGAATATCTCGGCCAGGATATGCTTCTGGCCTTACCGATGTAAACGTGTATTGCCCCTTTTTGTCCGTTAGCATCCAACCTCGTAGATGCCCATGTCTTGTTTTGATAATTTGATTGTCTAAAGGCGAATAGTATCCTTTTGCATCAGTTTGATAAACATAAAGAATAATGTTCGGTGCAGGGGTCCCATTAGCGTTATTAACTGTTCCGGATATAACCATTTTCTCGCCCAGTTCTTTGCTACCTGCAATCGTTGTGATCTAGGAAAGTTTGTTAAGTGAAGGCAACCCTTGGTACATCAAATCACAGCCATCGCACCCATCGCTTACTATTATTTGCCGGGAAAGGAGTTGCGTTGTGTCAGATTTTACAAACCCTGTTTGGCTGCTTCTTTGGCCGCAATTGCTTGCGAGAGAAGTTGTTGTTAAAAGCAACGTATAATAGATTGTGAGTTTCACAGGTAACGAAATTACTGAAATTTCACCAATGATTTCTACTCAGCCTTTAATAAAGTAATTTGGTGATTTATAAAATGACTAAAAAACTTTGGCCATTTTTACTTGTTTAGAATTGAACAAAAAAAGCTTCTATTGAAAAACAGAAGCTTTTTTATTTTTAGGATCAGGTTTTATACAGCATCCGATAAACTTGAGAAAGTAAAGTCTCTGATTTTCATGGAAGGAATTAGTGAGCTACCTCCGCCACCAGGACCACCACCACTTGCCACACGCATTTGTTTTCCAAGAGTTTCAAGATTGTTTAGCATAATGATTGGACTCTCATTGAACCTAAAGTTTTTGATAGGATGCTTGATCTTACCATTTTCAATAAAAAAGGTTCCGTCTCGAGTTAACCCAGTGTACAATAGAGTTTGAGGATCAACCGCACGTATGTACCAGAACCGAGTTACCAAAACTCCTTTCTTTGTGTCTTTGATCATATCTTCGATAGAGGCGATGCCCCCTTCCATAATGCGATTTCCAGGAAAAGGTGTTGGCTCAACATTTTTTTGTGAAGCCCAATACCGATCGTAAATCATATTGGCCACAACACCATTTTTAAGAAGATCCATCTTTTTTCGGGCAAGCCCATTACCAGCCCAATTGCCTGTTGGTACTTCTTCATTCCATGGATCGGTATAAATATTTA
>JAYVPS010000232.1:0-4204 GCA_043757225.1 Cytophagales bacterium
ATAAAATAAGATCCGCTATATCAGCCCCTACTAATGGCTCAAGCCCCTCATAAACTTTCTCCGCTCTTCCGGAATCACCTTTAAAGCGTACTAACGAAAATTCAGTCTCTACCATGCCGGGATGAATAGCTGTGACTTTGATGCCAAATGGATTCAAATCAATGCGTATACCCCTTGTTAGGGCATCTACGGCAAACTTACTAGCACAGTACACATTGCCATTCGCATATACTTCTTTGCCGGCAATCGAGCCTATATTTATTATGTGACCCGATTTTCGCTCAACCATTCCAGGAATAATCTCACGAGAAACGTATAGCAGTCCCTTTACATTAATATCCATCATAGCATCCCAATCATCAACGTTGCCAGTTTGAATAGGATCCAAGCCGTGCGCATTTCCGGCATTGTTGATCAACACATCGATTTTACTCCATTCAGGAGAGAGGGAGAGAACCGCTGCTTTGATTTGTTGAAGATCGCGTACTTCAAATGAAAGGGTGGCCACTTCAGTCTTATCGATTAGTTCATTCTGCAATTTTGCCAAACGCTCTTTCCTCCTTCCACACAAAATCAATTTGAAATTATTTTCTGCCAATAAACGGGCTGTGGCTTCTCCAATTCCTGAGGTTGCCCCTGTGATGAATGCAATGCGTTTAGTCATGATAAAATTAAAGATTTAAGAATCAAGATTTTGAGATCGTGTTTGTCAATAGAGAAATTTCTAAAATCCTACTTCTACTGAAAGATGAGGTACACGGCAATCGTATTTGTATTCAACCTACTAATAGGATCGCTGTAGACACTTGCATCATCTCCAAGCATATTAACAATTCCTCTGGAAAATCTAAGCTCAGGTGAAAATTTGAAAAGAGGAAAATAAAAATCAAACCCCATGCCCGCATCCAAACTTAAATTTCTTTTGAGAATAGGGATTGCGCCAGAAGAATTGCCAACGTCATTTTTCCCCGAAGCTTCAATAGAGGGAGTGATACCCCCTATCATGTACATCCGAACGTTGCCCCTTCGCATAGATTTAAATTTTAAGAGCAACGGAAATTCCACCATTGTTGTTTCGACTATCTGTGATTGAGTCGTTCGATTCGTGTAATAATAGGTTAGGCTATGCGAGTAAAACCCAGCTTTTGGCATCAGTCGTAAATCAAGAAATTCGTTGATTCTGTAATTGACTAGAAAGCCTAGCGAAAAACCCGGCAGAAACTGAGGAAGCACCGAATGAACAGTATCAAATTTTGAAGTCACAAACTTATCAGAATAATTTATCTGGTAAGAAGAGGTGTGTAATCCAATCGAAAAGCCGTAACTTATTTTTCGCTCGTCATAATTAGGATTATGCTGTCGCGCCCATCGGAATAATTGCGCCTCTGATGCCGAAGGGAGCATCAATAATAGCAAAGTACCAACTATTTGATTCCTGTATAGAGTGAACTTATTCCAAATGTTAATGCCGTGCATGAAGTATTTTTAAACCCAAGTTGATCTAATATCGCGGTAAAATGTTTTCCATCCGGAAATGCATTAACCGACTCGGGAAGGTACGAATAAGCAGCAGGATCTTTTGAAAAGATCTTGCCAATAGTAGGTGTTATAAATCTTAAATAAAATTGATAAAACGGCTTGAAGGGCGAAGTCGGCTTTGAAAATTCCAATATCACAACACGCCCTCCTGGCTTCAATACCCTAAACATTTCACTCAGCCCCCGTGTTAGATTCTCAAAGTTCCTCACACCAAATGCAACGATGATAGCATCAAATTTATTATCTTCAAACTGCAAATTTTCTGAATCTCCTCTTTGAAGGGTGATCAGTTGATCAAAGCCATGGGCTTTCATTTTCTTACGACCAACCTCCAACATGCCTTCTGAGATATCAATCCCAATAATTTTATCCGGCTTTAAAGTAAGTGCCTCAATAGCAAAATCGCCCGTGCCTGTTGCGACATCTAAAATTAATTTAGGGTTTTGCGCTTTTAAAAGCCTGATTGCCTTTTTTCGCCAGAGAATATCAATACCGAAACTTAGAAAGTGATTAAGAAAATCATAGTTCCCGCTGATGGTATCAAACATGCGCGCAATCTGCTGAGTCTTTCCCGCATTGTCATTTTTATAAGGTACTACTGCCACTTAAATAGAATTAGATGATGAATGTTCAGTTTCTGTTAAGCGTCACACGTTGCAACGTGATTCAATTTCCCAACACTTTAAACTCAACTCTACGATTAAACTGACGACCTTCCGCTTCATCATCATTACTAACCAACGGTCTCTCTTCACCATATCCGACTGTTTTCACCCTGCGTGGATCAATTCCTTTTGAAGTGAGGAAACTTTTTACGGCATTAGCTCTACGCTCTGATATTTTTTTATTTATTAGGTTGCTTCCAAAGCTATCGGTATGACCTGAAATCTCAACTTGAAGGTTTTCATTTTGTTTCATCATCGTTTCTAGCTTATTGAGTTCTGGATAAGCTTCGGTTTTAAAAGTGGCCTTGTCAAAATCGAAATAAACATTTCGTAAAACAGATACCACTCCAACCACCAATTTCCTCATCTCTATTGTTTTGGTGATTGTCTTTTCTTTTACTGTAGCACCTTCAACCTTTAACGTCAGGTTTTGAAAAACATATCCTTCTTGCTCTACCGACAACCGGTAATCCTTTGGTTTCGTAGATGTAATACTAAATTCAAAGGAACCGCCACCCTGATTCACTACCCCTACCATGGCATTATCTTTCAATCCCTGCATTCTTACTTTAGCATCCAACGGGTTTTTGGTATCAGCATCTATTACATTCACCAGATATTTTACCGGTACAATTACCGGTTTCACAGGTTCTTTTTTAGGCTCTATTTTTGGCTCCACAACTACAACAACCGAATCTTTGATTGGTACAACCTTTACGGGGTCAGGCTCTTTAATCGGTACTACAGGTGGCTTTTTAGCCTCCTCCGAAGGCATAATCAGGTAGATATCTGAATAGCCTAACCCATCTTCTCTAACCGAAGAATAGTACCAATGTTTTCCGTCCTTTGTGCCACTAAAATAAATATCATCATCAGGCGAATTGATCGGGTAGCCCATGTTCTCCGGCTCACTCCACTCATTTTTATCAATATTGATCAGATTGGCTTTAAAAATATCGAATCCACCCATCCCTTTTTTCCCTTCCGAACTAAAGTATAACGTTTTGCCACTATAGTCTATGAATGGTCCGTCTTCATCAAATTCTGTATTGATGCTAGCACCTAAGTTTTTTACCTTGCTCCATTCCCCGCGACTATCTTTTGTACATACGTAAATATCTGAGCCTCCGAAACCACCCGGGCGTTCGCTGGCAAAATAAAGCAACTCTCCATCCGCAGTAATCGAAACGGAAGACTCACGATAGGTTGAATTAATGATTCCTGGTAGCGCCTCTAAAGCTGCCCACGTTCCATCGTTTTGTTTCTCAGTATAGAAAATATCTCCATTGCCTTCGTCCTTATATACAAATAATGTGTTACCATCCGGTGAAAATGCCAACGTTGATTCACTAAATCTTGTATTAATTGTTGGGCCAATATTTTTTGCTCTGCCCCAAGCACCATTTTTCTTGTCTGTGGTAAATATATCTTCAAAAGGCTTGTTATCATCTGCCACGTTTTCGTTTGTGTTCCCATCGCGTCTGCGTGTTGTAAAAACAATTTCTGATTCATTGGATGTCAATACAGGAGCATAATCCTCAAACTCAGAATTAATCTCCCTGCCAATATTTACGATTGAAAAAGGTTTTGGATTGGCCACAAACTCTTTTCCATTATTGCACTCCTGAATTCGCCTATCCACCTCTTTTAGGTCAACTTTATCTTTTCCTTGATAGTTCTGCTTCTTTATCAATTTATCGTGATACCGATTATAGAAATCAATTGCCTTGTTGAAGTTCAAACCAAATTGATAACTATAGCCAATCCAATATTCAAGATCAAAACGATAGCTCGGATCCTGCCTGTAAATTCTTAAGAAATATTTTACAGCCTGATCTTTACCAATAGTAATAAGGTGATAGTGGCCAGCTTCAAAATTTGCTTTAAAAAATGTGGTATCAAGATTAGCCGCTTGAATAAATTGATCTCTGGCATCATCCTCTGCCTTAGTGGCCTCCATCGTTAATTCCGCCTGTAGCATGTATTCCTTAGCGAGCTCC
>JAYVPS010000233.1:0-15896 GCA_043757225.1 Cytophagales bacterium
CATCAAAAGTCACCGTTGCCAACACGCCTGAAGTATTTACAATTGCTGAGCCACCGGTAAAAATTGATGATAGATCCCCATTCCCCGTTTGGCCTAAAAGGACATTACTAACGGTACCCGAAATACTAGTAACAGACCAACTAAAGGTACTAGCTACATTGGCAGAAAAAACTAAGGTGGGTGTAGCTCCGCCACAAATAGTAGTGTTGTTCAACGAGGTCATTACCGGCTCAGGGTTAACAGTAAGTGATACCGTTTGCGGTGGCGCTCCGGAGCAAATTCCAAATGTTGAAACTGGTATGACACTGAAGGTAACCGTAGCTACTGCCCCAGAAACATTCTTAATTGCACTGGCACCAAAAAAGGTATTGGATAAATCACCAGCTCCGGTTTGTCCATTAAGTACCCCAGTCACAGTTCCTAATATGCTAGTGACTGTCCAGTTATAAACGGCAGAAACAGAGGAAGCAAAAGTTAACACTGGGGATTGGCCACTACAAATAGTTACCGTGGGCGAGGAAGTCATTAGTGGCTCAGCGTCAATAGCCAATGTAACTGTTTGTGGAGCACCAACGCATCCTGTACCTGTAGAGGAAGTTGGTGTTACACTAAAGATCACTGATGCCGATGAGATCGAGGTATTCTTGATAACTGCTGGCCCCGTGTATTTCAAAGACAAATTTCCAGATCCTGTCTGTCCAATAGAGACTCCGGTAAGGATACCAATCACATTAGTCACTTTCCACGCATAGTTACTCGCTACATTAGATGCAAAAGCCAATATTGGGGTAGTTCCGCTACAAATAGTTTCTGCATTTGTAGAGGTCATCACAGGGGCAGGCTCGACAGAAATAACCACATCCACAGGAACCGAACTATTGCAGAGCCCATCGATCGCGCTAATAGAATAGGTAGCTGTAATCGTAGCACCCGTTGTATTAATCATGTTATCACTTATATGAATTGCGTTGCTCTGCAAAACTCCTCCTACAGGGCTAGCTGTACCCTGTGCTCCTGTTGACATTGAAGGTATTGGCCATGAGAACTTAGTGGTAGGTGGAAAGCCAGTTGGGTTTAATAATATCTTGTAGTTAACGAGATCGCCACTGCAAATTGTCTTTACTTGAAAAGGTGCAATAGTGGGCTCTGGATTAACCGTTATTTGTACTGTTTGTGGCGTTGAAGTACAATTCGGTGGATTGGGCAGATCATTTTCTACTGGCGTTACTTCAAAGACCACTGTACCCGGAATCCCTGATACGTTGGTTAAAGGCATTACGAGATCGCCCACTCCTGTTTGAGTGGCAATAATTCCGGTTACGTTGGGAGGTATCGTTACGGCCTTCCAATTAAAGGTAATAGGATTGACAGGTGGAGCCCCACCCAATAATGCGGCAAATGTAAGTTGTGAAGAGGGGGCGAATCCACTACAAATTGTTGCTGAAGTTGGTGAGACCATCACCGGGTTATCATTCAAGAATACATTAACAGAAACTGGGCTGCCTCCACAACCATAGAAATTTGTTTCTGTTACTGAAACACTGGGCTGAGGTACTGTTAAGTTACCCCAGTTTACGGCAATAGTAGCTGAGCCTATTGTTATGGCAGATCCTATAATAGTGCCCCCAATCACGGTCCAATTGTAAGTAGAGGTTGCGTTAGGCGTAGTGATCTTGTAGATAACTCCTGTTTGATTGGCACACACTTGCAATGCCCCCGTGATGGTGTTAGGAGCAGGAGCCGCATTCACATTCACAGATAAACTATTGATTGGCCCACTACAGCCATTTAATTTCTCAACAACATCAATCTGAACGGTGCCTGTTGCAGCCGGAAATTTCAATAAAGAAAAAAAGTTACTCGTATTAGTGCCTCCTCCTCCAAAAACCTGAACAGCAGCTGGAGGGGCTCCAACAATATTCCAAGTATAGGTAGAGGTCGGATTTAATAAAGGATCTAATTGATATAAAATAATACTACTTCCCGTACAAACGGATGCATTTCCAACAACTGGGTTAGCAAGCGGTAACGGGTTTATTGTTATTACTACATTCTGCATGGCACCAACACAACCCGCTCCGCTTGTCGGTGTTATCTGATACGTTACCGTTATTGGTACTAGGCCTAGGTTGGTAAGTACATCGTTGATATGCTTCGTTCCAGCAATTCCCATTGCAACTCCAATGCGGGGCGTAGCTGGCCCTCCGCCATCTGGATCTGGCCAATCAAAGAAAGTACCTGCCGGTAAATTAAGGGGGTTCAATAATATCTCATAGTTTACACTCTGGCCACTACAAATAGTCTTGGTTTGTGGGGTAACCAATTTTGGAGCGGGTTGAACGGTAACCACAACTGTTTTTGCTGATCCCCCACATGGAACACCACTTGTAGGTGTTATCGTATAGGTTACTGTAGTATTCGAGCCCGTAGTATTAGTAAGTATATCTGAGATATGAATAGTCCCAGCAACACCCATCGGCACGTTACCTCTTGCAGTTGCAGGTCCGGCAGCATCCGGATCAGGCCAATTGAAGAGCGTACCCGCGGGGAGATTGAGAGGGGTCAATAGAATTTCATAATTGACCGAGGCTCCACTACAAATAGTCTTGGTTTGACCACTCACTAAAACAGGAGTTGGGTTTACAGTAATTACTACATCACGGGCTACCCCAACGCAACCCGCTCCACTGGTTGGTGTTACTGAATACGTAGCAGTAATTGGAGAACCCGTTGTATTGGTAAGGACATCATTGATAGATGGGTTGGTAGCCATTGGCATTATTCCGACAGTACCTTGCACAGAAGCATCAGACATTACCGGAGCCGACCAATTAAATAAAGTTCCCGCAGGAGTTAAAGCAGGTGTGAGTTGAATCTGATAATTGACAGTAGCTCCACCACAAATAGTCTTGGTCTGACCTATCACTAAATTTGGTTCCGGCCTCACGGTTATCACCACGGTTCTCGCTATCCCTAGGCAACCAAGAGCACTCGTTGGAGTAATTGTGTAGGTGGCCGTAATGTTGGCTCCGGTAATATTTGTGAGAACGTCAATAATATGAAGCGTTCCAGCCGGGTCCGCACTTACTGCTAGACCTGCCGAGCCTTGTGCAGAAGCATCTGACATTACAGGCACTGGCCAATTGAATACTGTTCCTGCAGGGATATTAGCTGGTGTTAACAATATTTGGTAGTTGACTGCCGCACCACTACAGATAGTTTTTGTTTGTGGAGTAAGTAGAACAGGCAATGGATTAACAGTAAAGCTTAGAGCGGTTGGAATATTTGATAAACAGCCAGCCGGGGTTTGAATGGAGACCAAGTCTACTGAATGCACACCTACCACGTTAAGAGCGGCTTCACTAAAAGTAATAGCCGTATTCGGATCGCCCGTAATATTTACTGTAAAATTTTTGGTTTGATTAGAGCCTCCGTCAATTTTATAAACAAGAGTATAAGATCCTGGAGCAGTCGATGGGGGATCTAAACTAAAGGTCACTTGGGGATCTATTGCAGAGCCCTCACACATGCTACCTGGCGTTAATGAGGGAGGTACATCCAATACAGGCGGTGTTCCACCAATAGAAACTTGAGCAGACGTAAGAGCTGCTAATGAAGCTACGCTTGCACTGCAACCATTAATATCTGTAAGGGCAGTAATTTTATAGTCAAATGTATCGCCTAATATCCCAACGGGGTTAGGGCTCAAAATAGTGAATGTTGTCGTTGGTTCAGCAAGAGGCCCAACAGGGGTTACAACTGCTCCAGGATTTTTGGTGATGGTATACGAAATCGTGAATCCTGCAGTTCCGGTTAACCCTGTCCAAACAATATCAGGAGCCGGATTAAGCAAACAAACTGCACCACCACCTGTGGGGTTAGGAGCCGTTGGTAAAGGGCGAATTGTTACCGTAGTAGGATTAGAAATAGGGCTTGGGCAGTTTGAAGGAGCCACACCAAATACCTGAACTGTGTAATTACCAGATTGAACTACAGTATTGAGAGTAATTATGCTACTGGTAGCTCCACCAACTGCTACTGCATTTCGGTACCATTGGTAACTTGCCGCCAAAGTACCCACATCAGAAGACTGCAAAACAGTTTGCTGGATTCCGTCTGCGCAAATGGTAAGTCCAGTGCTAGCTCCGGTTTGGCTAATGGTTGGTTGCGGAGGAACTGGGTTAACAATAATTGTTGCTGCGACACTATTGACCGCGACACAAGGGCCACCAGATGCGTTTTGTACCACTGCATAGTACGTATAAGTTCCGAATCCACTCGCAGGAATTTCTGAAAAAGAAGTTAAGCCTGCTGTAGCCGGAATGATAACCGGAACCCCAGCATTAAAAGTTCGTTCCCACCGTACTACCGCCCCACGCTGACCCGCTAAGTTAAGATTGGCAAAAGCGGATCCATTACAAATGGTTTGATTTGAGGTGACTGTGCCCCCCAATGTTTGCCCAAAAACTGTAACAGCCAAATCAACATTAGTATTTTGGCAAGATTGAGGATTGATATTGTATGTTGGTAAGGTAAGGGGTGCTAAAACCGGGCTTACAATTGGAATATTAGTTGAGGTTGTGTATCTGCGCCTTACACTCACATTGTTAATGGTAGAAGGACTAGGCTGAGCTGCAATATTGTAAGTAACTGTAGTAGCATTTCCTGTAGTTGGACTAAAGCTTACTCCGGCTCCAAAACCTATACTCCACAAGTTTTCAGTCGGTAGATTTACTATTGCACTATTAGTAGCCGTTGAGGGTGCAATAGTTTTTATATTCGGGGCTGTTGTTGTGTATATAACCGCAGTACCTGGCGGACCATTACAAACGGAAGTCAATCCCGAAGGGGTACCAGGTATATCGCCACCAATATCTATTCTAGGTTGCTGAAAGATTACGATCTCAACAGGATCGCTTTCGCATGAGTTGGTCGCCCCAATTACTTGGGTAGCCCAAACAGAATAATATTTACCATTGACATTGTTTGTTGTAAAGGGCGCGCCAATAGCTCCATTACCTACTGTATAATCACTAGAAGAAAAAGTTAAACTGATGGGACCACTACTATTTGTCATCTTAGTAGCAGTAGCAATACTGGCAAAATCTTTGTACCAATTGACTGCTGTTCTTCCTCCTACGCCACTTAACGAAGTAAAATTAACAGGGGTGCCAGCATTGAAGCAAAGTGAAAGTCCTGCTGTTGTTAATGGTACCGGCTTTGTAACTATCTCAACAAAGTTTTCGACAAATTCTGCGCCCGTGTCATCAATCCCGTTATAAGGGTTACAAAAATCCCAATACAAAAGCTTCACATAAAGCCGCTGACCTACCGCCTGAAAATTAGTGGCCGTTGTGGTAATTGTACCCATATATTGAGTACCCGTACTAGCTATGGCAACACCAGCTGGAACAAGTATTGCGCCATTCCCATCGGCTGCACCCGCAGTAGCAAAGAAACCGCCAGGAGAAATTAAAGTTCCTGTTGCGTTGTTATTTGTAACAGGGAAAGTCCCTCCCCCCAAAGTAGCAGGTAATGTAACCCTGATATCAGGAATATTGCTGGGGCCAGCCCAGATGGTACTTCCATACACAATTTTTATAAACCTCTGTTGAGTATTAGGAGTTAATGAGCTTACTGGTTCCGGTTGACAATTTAAAATAGTATTGTCTGTAAACATCATATTGACATTGTTGCCTAAGCAAACCTTATCAGAACCAGGAACCAGCCGAGGCAGATTAAGAGTCCCAGTATTTTTATTGTCAGTATCCCACGTTGCGAAAGCGGTCTGAACAGACAACGCACCAGGACATGGAGTGTAAAGCCCAAAGCCTAATGCCGGAGTAACCGTTGTGTTCCAATGACAGGAACCTCCTGTGCCAGGAAGAGTTGCCGGAAAAAACTTAGTTGGCCTTGATGTCATGATTACCGCTGGTCCGAAGCCTGCGTTAGTGATAAAAGTTGAAGAAGCGGTACCAACATTGTCCGATTGGTAGGCAGTTTGTGCTAGTAGCGGAGAACCATCTCCCCAGGTTACCTCGTGTGCTAAACGTGCCCCAGGCGCAGCAAAAACAGAACTGTTTCTAACTCTTAGACTCAAATAATATTGATATTGATAAAAATCCATTACAACCGGAGAACAGAATCTTGGTGCAGAAAAATTACCCTGCTGAAAAAATCCCAAATCCGAGCAATCGCCAACCCAATTATTTGTTGAAGCTACATTGGTAAAAGGTATTGCATTTTGAGTTCCGGCTCCATTCTTTAGCGTATTGCCAGCATTACTAAACGAAAATGTTAAAACCTCGCCTGGCTTAAGATATGGCTCGCTTGCAATATGCCCAGCAAGGCCAGCTAAGTTGAAATTGACAAGTACCCTACCAGAAGGCAATCCGGCAACAACGGATGTAATAGCCCCAGCAATTGTAACACCACCTATCTTCAGGGTCCATTGGACAGCTACTGTACCTCCACTCAGTGGTGATTGGTCAAATTGAACAATACTTTGTTGCTGGCTTTGCGTTTCATGAACAATAGTCTGAACCGCAGGCTGTGCGAATGTGGTAAAATGAGATAAGAATAAAAGAACTAATAGACAAGAGAAAGTAAACGTATGCTTCATTAATAAACTATGCTTCATTAATAAACTTAAACTCCAACAATTAAATATTTAATACTGCCTACACACTTTACGTAACCATCATAAGCGAGCTTAGAAAGCTTGATACCTTAGATAGCTTCAAACTTATCGATAAAATCCCCAAAAACGAAATATTTCCAAAAATCACCGGTTTGATAACGTGCCTAATTGCTTACCTTTGCGCGCAAATTTTAAGACCAACATGTCTTCTTCTACCAAATATATATTCGTTACTGGTGGTGTTACCTCCTCCCTTGGCAAAGGAATCATCTCAGCTTCTTTGGGCAAGTTATTGCAAGCCAGAGGTTTCTCCGTTACGATCCAAAAATTCGATCCGTATATTAACATTGACCCGGGAACGCTAAACCCGTATGAGCATGGCGAATGCTACGTAACTGATGATGGGGCAGAAACAGATTTAGACTTGGGCCATTACGAGCGGTTTTTAAATGTGCGAACCTCACGAGCCAATAATGTGACCACTGGCCGCATCTACAATGATGTAATCACCAAAGAAAGGCATGGCGAATATTTGGGTAAAACCGTTCAGGTAGTTCCGCACATTACCGATGAAATTAAAAGAAACATTTTTCAATTAGGGGTAACAGGACAATATGATTTTATCATTACAGAAATCGGTGGCTCGGTAGGTGATATTGAATCACTTCCGTTCGTGGAGGCCGTTCGTCAGGTGCGGTGGGATTTGGGCTCCAACAACGCGCTGGTCATTCACCTAACACTTATCCCCTACCTCAAAGCGGCAAAAGAATTAAAAACCAAGCCGACACAACACTCAGTAAAAGAACTTCTTTCGTATGGAATACAGCCTGATATTTTGGTGTGCAGGACAGAGCATCCATTATCAATGGAAATAAGAAAAAAGCTTGCCCTCTTTTGTAACGTGCATCTCAATTCAGTAATTGAGGCAATGGATGCAGATACAATTTATGATGTGCCGCTCTTGATGAAGAAGGAAAAATTGGACGAGCGTGTATTGTCTAAGCTAAAAGTTACTACGAAGCAAGAACCCGATCTGGAGCAATGGAAAATATTTTTGGGTAAATTAAAGAACCCAATGAATGAGGTAACCATTGGATTGGTAGGCAAGTATGTTTCGTTGCCCGATGCTTATAAATCGATAGCTGAATCCTTTATTCATGCGGGTTCGCAGAACGATTGCAAAGTGAACTTAATCTGGATTTCATCAGAAGACATTAATCTCGAAACTGTTTCTGAAATTTTAGGACAATTGGATGCAGTATTAGTGGCGCCTGGTTTTGGCGAACGAGGATTAGAAGGAAAGATAGAAGCCATCAAATTTGTGAGGGAAAACAAAATCCCATTTCTAGGGATTTGCCTCGGCATGCAATGTGCCGTGGTGGAGTTTGCCCGAAATGTGTTGAAGCTAGATGCAAGTTCTACTGAGTTAAACCCGAAATCAAAGTTCCCCGTCATTGATATGATGGAAGAGCAAAAGAAGATTACGACCAAAGGTGGCACCATGCGGCTGGGTGCCTATGCTTGCAAACTGAAAAAAGGATCGAAGGCTCATCACATCTATGGCGACACCTTGATTCATGAAAGACATAGACATCGGTATGAATTCAACAATAAATATTTAGAACAAATTGAAGAGGCAGGATTAAAAGCTGTAGGGGTTAATCCCGATTCGGGCTTGGTGGAAATTGTAGAATTGAAAGACCATCCTTGGTTTGTGGGTGTTCAGTTTCATCCTGAACTCCGCAGCACTGTATTAAATCCACACCCACTATTTGTAAAGTTTGTAGCTGCTGCTATGGAGAAAAAAAAATTACAAGTTTAAAAATATCAGGTAAGCGTGATTAGTTATTAGCACTAAAAACGTACCGCTACCACCACACAAAATTTGAAAATTTAACATCTAAAATTTAACAAGAAATGGATAGGAACTCGGCCATAGGTATGACGTTGATAGCAGTGCTTTTGATGGTCTATTTTTATTTTTCACCATCTCCTACACCGCCCCCAATAAAACCTACTGACACAACTTCCGTAGTTGCAAAACAAGAAATTGACCGAGCTGATACAGAGTCAAAAATTGATAGTTCAGTAGTCCGCTCTTATGGAAATCTAGGTAGCTATTTAGAAGGCAAAGAGGAAACCACGCAAGTTGAAAATACAGACTTACGCGTTTCGTTCTCCAACAATGGGTACATCAAAGGGGTCGAGCTTAAGAATTTCAAAACCTATACTCAAAAACCACTCTACCTTATTAACAATGGCAATAATTCATTTGCCTTGCATGCACAATACGAGGGCAAAGAGGTGGATCTGTATAAACTATTCTACCAGGTTGAAACTGCCAAACGGGGCGATTCTACGGTGGTTACTTATGCTGCCAAAATTTCAGAAAGTGCTTACCTAAAACATATCTATTCAATCCCAACAACAGGGTTTAAGATTGGTTATAAAATAGAATCTTCGGGGCTTTCGTTCAACGGAAAAAATCTATCTTTCCAATGGCATGACCAAATCCCCTTACAAGAAAAAGACATTGCCGATAGCCGGACTAAGACAACGGTCAACTATTACTTTACCAAAGGAGAATTTGATTACTTGAGCGAATCGAACGATCCCGATGAAGAAGCGTTGGCAGAATCAGTAAAATGGGTTTCCATAAAACAAAAATTCTTCATCAGTTCCATCATCGCAAATAATTCTTTTTCGGGTGGCGATCTTAAAATATCTACCAATCTCACCGATTCATCAATAGTAAAAAATACCCGTGTTGAACTCTTTGTTCCAATTGCCGACTTAACCGCTAAGAAAGCAGGCTTCTCGTATTACTTCGGCCCTAATGATTACAAAATGATTTCTGAGGTAACGGATGGTTTTTCAAAAAACCTTTCGTTGGGGATTCCACCAATGCTTTGGATCAATAAGTTTTTGATTATTCCTGTATTTAAATTTTTAGAGGGATTCATTAGCAACTATGGCCTTATCATAATGTTGCTTGTACTTTTTGTAAAGATTCTATTGTTGCCTCTCTCCTATACCTCTTACTTAGGCATGGCCAAGATGAAACTCTTAAAGCCGGAGATTGACCTAATTAAAGAAAATAATGGCGATAACATGGCTCAGACTCAGCAAGACACCATGAAGTTGTATAAACAAGCGGGGGTAAATCCTTTTAGTGGCTGCATCCCAATGCTGCTACAAATGCCGATCTTGTTTGCTATGTTTTACTTCTTCCCAATTTCGATTGAACTCAGACAAAAAACTTTTTTATGGGCAGAAGATTTATCTACCTATGATTCCATTCTCAACCTGCCGTTCGCAATTCCATTTTATGGGGCCCATGTTAGCTTGTTTGTATTGCTTATGACTGCTTCTACCTTAATTTACACTTGGCAGAACAACCAAATGACTGCAGTCACCGGCCCCATGAAGTCGATGGGATATATTATGCCTTTGGTTCTTTTGTTCGCGCTAAATTCATTCTCAGCAGGCTTGAGCTTCTACTACTTTATCTCCAACCTTATCACCTTCACACAGCAAGCGGTAATCAAGCGCTTTGTAGATGAAGACAAGATAAAGGGAGTGATGGAGGAAAATAGAAAGAATGCAGCAGCAGGCACTGGCACGAGTAAGAAATCGAAATTCATGACCAAGTTGGAAGAAGCTATGAAAGCGAGTCAAGAGGCCAAGAAGGCCAGTGATGCTAAAAGGAAGAAATAATTAAACAATACCGATAATTCGACAATTTGAAAATTAGGTAATAGGAGACAACTGAATTACCGAATTAGCCCAATTGTTCACAAACCTGTTGACAGTACGTGGATAAGTAATGTTCCACGGTTGTTCCACGATTGGATCATACCCCTATATTTGTCGCAAAACAATTTGAAAATTTGAAGATCAGGCAATCAATCATTCAACTTCACGTATCCTGTAATTTCCGAATTTTCAAATCGACAAATTTTCAAATCAACCCATGGGCAAAATTATTGCGATAGCTAACCAAAAGGGAGGCGTAGGCAAAACTACTACAGCAATTAATCTGGCTGCTAGTTTAGCGGTGCTTGAGTACAAAACACTTTTAGTGGATGCCGATCCTCAAGCCAATTCCACTTCCGGTTTGGGGATGAATCCAAAGGAAATAAAAAAGAGCATCTACGAGTGCATGGTAGACGGCTTGAATCCGCTCGAAGCCGTGGTGAAAAACGAATTAAAATATTTAGATGTCCTTCCCTCACACATTGACTTGGTAGGAGCCGAAGTGGAGATGGTAAACATCGAGCACCGCGAAGAGAAAATGCGGAACTGCCTCACGAAAATTAAGGGCCTCTATGATTTTATCATAATCGACTGCTCACCTTCTTTAGGGTTAATTACCATCAACTCATTGACGGCTGCTGATTCTGTTTTGATACCTGTGCAATGTGAGTATTTTGCATTAGAAGGGCTAGGTAAACTATTGAACACTATTAAAATTATTCAAACTCGTTTAAATCCTAAATTAGAAATCGAAGGAATTCTTTTAACACTTTACGACTCCCGTACTTCATTGGGCAATCAGGTAGTAGAAGAAGTAAAAACCCACTTTAAAAATATTGCTTTTGACACCATCATCCCGCGCAATGTTAAGTTGAGCGAATCACCAAGCTTTGGGTTGCCCGCCATTGTGCACGATGCCGAAAGCAAAGGAGCCATTAGCTACTTAAATCTGGCACACGAAATTTTAAATAAAAACGGACTATCCAAATGAGCAAGAAGAGAGCCTTGGGCCGCGGGTTGAGCGCACTTTTAAGTGATACGCCCTCAGAAGAAAAGCTGGAAGTAGACATTGCCTCTCCACAAACAACCAATGGAGGTGGCGTGAATGAAATTTCTATTGATGAAATTGAGACTAACCCATTTCAGCCCCGCCAACATTTTGATGAAGATGCATTGAATGAATTGGCAGACTCCATCAAAGTTCATGGTATCATTCAACCGATCACTGTCAGAAGATTAAACCGAAATCAATACCAATTAATTTCAGGTGAACGAAGATTTCAGGCATCGCGAAAAGCAGGACTAAAATCTATCCCTGCTTACATTCGATTAGCCGATGATCAACAAATGTTGGAGATGGCGCTGATCGAAAACATTCAGCGCGAAAATCTGAATCCTGTGGAGATTGCATTGAGCTATCAGCGGTTAATCTCAGAATGTAGCTTGAAGCAAGATGAACTAGGTGAGCGAGTGGGTAAGAATCGATCTACGGTTACAAACTACCTTCGTTTGCTAAAACTTCCACCGGACATCCAAATTGCCTTACGTGATAATAAAATTTCAATGGGGCATGCTCGTGCCATCATCAACGTTGACAATCCTGATTCACAGCTCTATATTTTCAAGAAAACCTTGCAGGAAGACTTGTCGGTTAGAAAAGTGGAAGAGTTGACACGTCAGGTTATGGCAGGACCGAGAGAAGTAGCAGCTAAATCCAGCGAGGCTGCACCCTCTTCTAAAGAAATTTATCAACTGCAATCCAAGCTTTCTTCACATTTTGGCACGAAAGTTAGTGTTAAGAGCGATGGTAAGAAGGGTGATATCCGTATCCCATTCCTCTCCATCGAAGATTTGAACCGGATATTGGAAATTATAAAAGTATAATGAAGCACTTTCTCGTTGCATTCCTTTGGTTTGGATTATTAAGCCCTTCCTTTGCACAAGAGACAAAACAAGATACCCTTCACACCTTTTCACCGGATTCCCTCTCTTCTAAAAAAGGGTTAAAAATTATTTCGATAGAAAACTATTCGCAGCGCTTTGATCCGCGTAAAGCAATGCTTTACTCAGCCGTTCTTCCGGGCACTGGCCAGGCGTACAATAAAAAATATTGGAAAGTGCCGTTAGTATATGGTGGCCTTTTGGGATTGATCTCAGTCGTCAATCATTATCAAGTTCTAAATACTAAATATAGAAATGAACTATTCATTCTCTTAAACACGGGTCAACAAAGCCCTACAGGTCTTACGGAAGCACAGCTACGATCAAACATTGATCAAGCTAGGCGGCAACGTGATTATTTCTTGATTTTTACCGGATTTTTCTACCTCTTGCAAATGGTCGATGCTCACGTAGACGCACACCTAAAAGAGTTTTCTCTAAATCCAAAACTCAAAGTACGGATTGAACCTGCCATAGAAAATAATGTGTACACGGGGTCTACCGCGGGCATTGCAATAAAATTCAAATTTTGAACATGAACATCTTACTAATTGGATACGGCAAAATGGGTAAAACAATTGAAGCAATTGCCATAAGCCGCGGCCATCAAATTGCAGGTCGAGTTGATAACCAACAAGAGTTATTAAGGTTTAGCGGATCAGCCGATGTGGCCATCGAATTTTCCCAACCGGAAGTTGCCATAGCTAATCTTAAATTTTGTTTCGATAAAAAAATTCCTGTGGTGTGCGGTACTACAGGCTGGCTCAATCTTGTAAAAGAAATTGAAGAGTACTGCCTGCAAAAGGGCGGTACTTTGTTGTACTCATCCAACTTTAGCTTAGGCGTGAACCTCTTCTTCAAGCTCAACGAAATGTTGGCAAGACTGATGAAATCTTACGGAGAATATAAAGTTACCGTTGACGAAACCCATCACACCCAAAAGAAAGATTCCCCTAGCGGCACCGCCATCACATTAGCCCAGGGGATCATCAAAAATCAACCGCTTAAAAAAGAATGGGCATCTAGTGAAACCCAAAACAAGGAAGCCATCGTTATCAGTTCATTCCGTGTTGATCCTGCGCCTGGAACGCACGTTGTAAAGTATCAATCGGCTATCGATGACATTGAAATTACCCATACGGCACATTCAAGGGAAGGCTTTGCGCAGGGGGCAGTTTTGGTGGCTGAATGGCTAGCAGGAAAAAAAGGAGTTTTTAAAATGGATGATTTTTTAAATTTCTAGCGCGTTGCTAAGCCAAAATTCAGTTTATTTGCGAGATTTTTATTTAGACCTATTAAATTATGAATTGGAAGTTCTGGGAGAAAAAAGTGGAAGAGAAAAAAGAAAAAAAGTCCGCTTTACGCGAATGGTGGGATGCCATACTATTCGCAGTTGTAGCCGCCACCCTTATCCGCTGGTTGATTATGGAAGCCTACACAATCCCTACTCCTTCTATGGAAAATTCATTGTTGGTGGGTGATTTTCTTTTTGTGAGCAAGTTTCACTATGGAACAAGAACGCCCCGCACCCCTTTACAACTTCCTTTGACTCACCAAAAAATCTGGTTCACAGAAATTCCCTCCTATATACCTTGGATACAACTACCTACCTTCCGTTTACCGGGCATTTCTTCGGTGAAAAATGGTGATGTGGTAGTCTTCAATGTACCACGCATCGAAGAAAACAACTATGGCGTTTATGATAAAACAACTTGGATCGACTATCCCGTTGATTTAAAAACCAATTACATCAAACGTTGCGTTGCAATTGGGGGCGATGTATTGGAACTGAAAAACAAGCAACTTTTTATTAATGGCAAAGCCGTAGAGTCAGCTCCCGATCAGCGATTCAAGTATCGTGTAATAGCCAAAGATGAAATCAATCAGCGGAATTTTGAGGCGCTGGGGTTAGATGGAGATGATTATGAATCGGGTGGAAGAGCAGATAGTCAAAATCCGAATCACGTTTATTACAATATGTATCTTTCTAATACAAAGTTGGCAGAAGTAAAAGCGTTGCCCTATATTCTCTCTGCTGAGCTGGAGGCACCAGGCTATGAATCCGACCGTTTTCCGTTTTCAAAATACACAGCCTCTTGGACGGGCGCTAACTATGGCCCTTTGACATTGCCGAAAGAAGGAATGAAAATTCTAATTAATGACTCCACGGTTTCTTTGTATGGCTTCACTATTCAAGCATACGAAAATCAAAAGAACGTAAAAATTGATAACGGCAAACTAACTATCAATGGAAAAGAAGTAACAGAATATACCTTTAATCAGAACTATTATTTTATGATGGGCGATAACCGAGACAACTCACTCGACTCGCGCTATTGGGGCTTTGTGCCCGCAGACCACATAGTAGGTAAAGGGTTCTTCATTTGGCTATCGCTTGATAAATACGGTAGCTTCATTGATAAAATCAGGTGGAAGAGGTTCTTTAAACTAATTAAATAGGTGCTGGCAATTTACTAAGTAAGTACCAACAACGATTTTCACCAGTTAATTTCTTTCAATCCCTTCTCTTTTAAATAAGCGTTTGCTTGACTGAAAGGATTGCTTCCGAAAAACCCACGGTGGCAAGAAAAAGGCGATGGGTGGGACGACATTAACACTAAGTGTTTGCCGCGAACAATCACCTCCCCTTTTTTATGGGCATAAGCTCCCCACAAAATAAAGACTAAGCATGACTTCTGTTCCGATAATACCTTCACCACTTCATCGGTAAAGAATTCCCATCCTTTCTCTTGGTGAGAACCTGGAGAAGAAGCGCGAACAGTAAGCGTTGCATTGAGTAGAAGTACCCCTTGGTTGGCCCATCTCTCCAGATTACCCGAAGTTGGAATTGGTTTGCCTAAATCCTCCTTGATTTCTTTAAAAATATTGACCAATGAAGGTGGCGGCTTTATTCCCTCATTTACAGAAAAGCATAGGCCATTTGCCTGACCCTCTCCATGGTAAGGATCTTGCCCCAAAATCACCACTTTAACATCATCAAAATCGCAATGATCAAAACAATTAAATATCTCTTTGGCACGTGGATAGACCGTTTGAGAAGTATACTCTGCCTTGACAAACTGTGCCAATTCGATAAAATAGGGCTTATCAAACTCCGATTTTAGTCTCTTCTTCCAGGAAGGGGCGATTTTAACCTCCATAGCTTTTGCTTATTTTTTAGTGAATGATATCCTTATAAAGGCGGAAATTAGAAAAAAATCCTACTTTTGACTCGATGATAATGGAAATTACAAAAGGCGTAAAGGTAATTGTTGAAACGGAGTATCAACCTTCGTATTCAAGCCCAAGTCAGTATCATTATGTTTTTACTTACAAAATCACAATCGAAAATCAAAGTGAGTTCACTATTCAGCTAAAGAGAAGGCATTGGTATATACACGATGCCGGATTTTCTATTCGCGAAGTGGAAGGCGAAGGGGTAGTAGGCCAACAGCCCCTTTTGGAACCGGGCGATTCTCATCAGTATGTATCCGGATGCAATTTAAAATCAGGCATTGGGAAAATGGTTGGCTCTTATCACATGGAGCGCATTGTTGAT
>JAYVPS010000234.1:0-15773 GCA_043757225.1 Cytophagales bacterium
TTGTTATCTTTTCTTGTTAGACTTGCAGTCAAGACCTGTTTATTTGAAATACGTAAGTTCGATGGCGAATCCACTTCTGCCTGCGGCTTATACTTTGGCTTTGTCCTTAGAAAAGCAAACATTGGCTTCTTGGGCTCGTGTGTTCTTTTACGGGCAAGTATAGAACACGCCTTTGAGTTAGTCCTGATTTGAGTTCTGTATTTACTCTTAAAGTGTTTGCTCTTAGCTTTATGAAAATCTTGTGCTTGGATAGAATTTGAAATAGCCATGCCAACCAAAATAATGGTTATCAAAATTATTGCTTGTCTCAATCTCCCTTTGATATTGATATTAGATAAACTCTTCGAGGCATCCATATTATTATCTTTATTGTGATACAAAGGTGAGCGCTAAACGCTTGATTAATTCACCAAAAAAGATTGAAATCCTACATCAGTAAAGTAAGAATCGAAAATGGCCAATTAAGAGAATAAAGGCAGAAATTATCCCAAATAATCTTGGGAGGTTGATTAAAAAAGCAGAATTCTAACTATTTTGAATTTTAAGGAAATCGATCACCTCTTTCCTTACATCCATTTCTGAAAATATATCTACCTCGGAAGTAGCAATTGACTTAAAGAGGTCGCCTACCAAGCTTTCTTTAAAGCCCAACCTTGTGGCATAAATAGTAGCTACCTCCAATTCATTATCCTCAACAACTTTATCCAAATAAATCATGTGAACCAGGTGGTAAAGTGACTCAAGTTTCTCAACCTCATTGTGCGGCAATACAAAGACAGTATCAGCCAGATCCTTTCCAATATTTTGTAGTTCATTCTCACTAATTCGCAACAATATGCCCCATTTAAGCAGACACCGAACATGAGCTCCACTTATATTCTCCTGTTCAAAGAAAACAGCTAATAAGTTGAAAAAGCTCTTCTTGATGGCTTCATCGGTCTCTTTTTGCAATTTCTTCTCCATAAGCACTCAGCAATTCTACTGCAAGATAAAAGGATTGTCTCGAGCCTGACTTCTATTTGAACAAATATTTGTTTGTTTTGAGTAAACTATTGAAAATAATGAGAATAGGGACATTTTTACTTCTTATTGCGTTGGGCGGCTGTATTGGCACCGATTACCTGAATGACCCAATTATTCCAGAAAAAATCGTGCTCGCACCCTCCCAACTAGCACTAAAACCGAACCAGACCTTTCAACTGACAGCCTCTTATTTTGACAAATATGGATTACCTAAAGAGGTGGCTCCTACTTGGTTCTCTTTACTACCGAGTGTAGCAGTGGTAGATCAGCACGGACTAGTGACAGCGATTGGAGGCGGGCAAACCCAAATTGTTGCCGCTTTTGGTACTGCCGAAAGCAATGCCATTAACATAACAGTAGTACTTAACAATACACAAGTCGCTAAAGTAGAGGCAACTTCACCAGGAGGAAAAAATTCTCTTACAGTCAGTGAAATGATTACCCTTACCGCATCCGTCACAAATATTAACAACGAAGCCTTAACCGGAAAGACTATTGAATGGTTTAGTGAGAACTCAAGCATTGCGCAAGTGAACAATCAAGGAGTTGTTACCGGAATATCTGCAGGAGTTGTAGATATTCATGCAAAAGTAGAAGGAATAAAAAGTAACGTGGTCTCCTTTTCTATCGGAGGAGGAAGGACAGGAACCTTTATGAGCGCAGGAGGTTACAAAGCGTCAGGAAATGGATCGCTATTGATACAGGGAGGAAAACTCTACCTTGAATTAGCCGCTAACTTCGAAACTAGTTTTGCTTTGGGTACATATATTTATCTCGCCAACTCTACCAATTCCTCTGATGTAAAAGCTTCGGGTCTAGAGGTGGGACAAATTACCACCAATGGAATGAAAGCCTTTAATCTAACAGACTTAAAGACTGGCATTGGTCTGTACGACTATAAGTACATTATTATTCTTTGTAAACCTGCCACGGTGACTTTTGGATATGCTGAATTGAAGTAATTATGAGAAAATTTTTCGCTGTTGCAATTCTGTGCTCGATCGGAACCTACTCAATTGCAGGAGGAGGTTGGCCACAGCCAAAAGGAAAAGGCTATTTCAAGCTTTCGCAGAATTTCATCATCTCCCCATACTTCTACAATCCTGACGGTCAAATAATTGATATCACTACCACCAGCCTGTGGACAACCAGCTTGTATGCAGAATATGGACTTACCAATCGTCTTACTGGAATCATCTACTTTCCTTTTTTTGTACGGAATGCATTGAACAAACAAGTGTATAATCAAAGTGGCACAACAGTCGCTGGGGATTCATTCCAATCAATTGGTGATACCGATATTAGTTTTAAATATGCACTGATCGTAAACAAACCAATTGTGCTAAGCGCAACGCTCTTGTTAGGTCTACCGCTTGGCCATACATCCGGGGGAAATTCGGGAATTTTACAAACCGGTGATGGTGAGTTTAATCAACTGATTCGTGTTGATGCCAGCCATTCGTTTTATCCCAAACCATTTTATGTTTCTGCCTACACCGCCTTTAATAATAGAACAAACAATTTTTCAGACGAAGTTCGCTTTGGGGCAGAGGTTGGATTGACCCTGAAAAAATTTATTCCTATCATAAAATTGAATGTTGTGAAATCCCTCTATAATGGAGAAGGTGGGGTTACACAAAATGGAATTTTTTCTAACAACACTGAATATATATCTCCTACTCTAGAGCTAAACTACCAGGCCACAGAAAAAATAGGCATTTCAGGATCAGGCGGGTTTGCTCTGGCTGGCCGTAATATTTTAGCTGCTCCTAATTGGAGTATCGGAGTCTATTTGAAGCTATAAAAAAAGCCGCCTGAAAATTATCAGGCGGCCTACAAAACCAAAAGGTTCTTTTATTTTAACTTAGCCATCTCTTGTACTAAGTCGATGAGCTTATTGGAATAACCCCACTCATTGTCATACCAAGCCACTACTTTCACAAACTTATCGCTTAAGGCAATGCCCGCCTTCGCATCAAAAATAGAAGTGCGCTCATCGCCCAGGAAGTCTTGTGAAACCACATCATCTTCGGTATACCCTAAAATACCTTTTAATTCTCCTTCAGAAGCCTCCTTCATCGCAGCCTTAACCTGATCGTAAGTGGCAGCTTTCTCTAAGCGCACCGTTAAATCAACAACGGAAACATCCGCTACCGGAACGCGGAAAGACATGCCGGTCAATTTGCCTTTCAACTCAGGCAACACCAAGCCCACAGCTTTAGCAGCCCCTGTGGAAGATGGAATAATATTTTGATAGCCTCCTCGTCCTCCTCTCCAATCTTTTGATGATGGACTATCTACTGTTTTCTGAGTAGCTGTTACTGCATGGATCGTACTCATCAAGCCTTCCACAATTCCAAACTTATCGTTTAAAACTTTGGCAATGGGCGCCAAACAATTGGTGGTGCAAGATGCATTTGATACGATGGTGTGTTGAGCGGTCAGTTTTTTGTGGTTCACGCCCATTACAAAAGTTGGAGTATCATCCTTTGCGGGAGCCGACATTACAACTTTCTTTGCGCCTGCTGTAATATGTTTTTGTCCATCCGGTATAGTTAAGAATAGCCCTGTAGACTCAATAATTATTTCTGCGCCAACTTCTGACCATTTTAAATTAGCAGGATCTTTCTCTGCAGTAACCCGTATAGTCTTACCATTTACTACCAAATGTTTATCCTTTACTTCCACAGTACCCTCAAATTTTCCATGGGTCGAATCATATTTTAACATGTAGGCCATATAATCAGGGTCTACTAAGTCATTAATCCCTACAATTTCTATGTCTTTGCGGTTGATTGCAGCCCGAAAAGCTAGGCGGCCTATACGTCCAAAACCATTGATTCCAATTTTTGTCATGATATTACGTGGGTTTAAAAATTTGCGTGGCCAAAAATATAGTACTTAAAGCCCAAAACCAATAGAAAGAGTTCCGCTTAGCCAACTTTTTTATAGGCAGCGTTTGCATTTCCAAGTCATCAATCTATCTTTGCGCCTCTTTAGGAGGAAATGGCCTGTTCGTCTATCGGTTAGGACACCAGATTTTCATTCTGGTAAGAGGGGTTCGACTCCCCTACGGGCTACTTTATTGAAATGGGCATCTCAAATTACTTTTGAGATGCCCATTTCTATTTATCTCCCCAAAAGGAACATTCCCTTTAACTTTTTACTGCCAAAAAAAATAAAATATCTTATTGGAATAATCACTCAAAATGCCTTGTCTAAGATAAAAATTAGAAATGACTTAAGGCTAAATTAGAAATGACTTAAGGCTAAATTTTTGAACCTGTAGAACGCAGTCTGTTCCGCTTGTATAAAAAGGAGATTCTTTCTTTCTGAATGATCGTAAACTTGCAACACTAAAACAATTGAGAAGTTGATTAATCCATCAAAATGAAGAACCTATTAATTTTTGCTCTAATAATTATTACTCACCAAGCCTTTAGTCAGGCCCAAACACAAAAAGTGGGGCACGGAAAAATTACTGGCATCCTGCGTGACTCTGTCTCCACCCACCCTGTTGAGTTTGCCAATGTTGCTCTTATAGATCCAACCACCAATAAACCAGTCAATGGTGCGGTAGCTGATGAGAAGGGGAAGTTTTCTATTATTAAAATCCCTAGCGGTAACTATTTTGTAGAAATTTCTTTTATCGGATATGCCACCAAAAGAATACCGGTAAAAATTTCTGAAAAGAGAGGTGAAATTGAACTGGGTTTTGTGGTCGTAAGCCCAAGCGATAAATTATTGAAAGAGGTAGTTGTAGAAGGTCAGAAAAACCTGATCGAAGAAAAAGTTGATCGCACCGTTTACAATGCCGAAAATGATGCCACCGCAAAAGGTGGTGATGCGACTGATGTGCTAAGACGGGTACCGATGCTATCAGTCGATTTAGATGGTAATGTGTCTATGCGTGGAAGCCAAAATGTAAAAGTGTTGATCAATAACAAGCCTTCTACTATCTCTGCCAGCAGCGTGGCCGATGCACTTAAACAAATTCCTGCCGACCAAATAAAGTCGGTAGAAGTGATTACTTCGCCTTCTGCCAAATACGATGCAGAAGGTTCCGGAGGTATTATCAATATCATTACCAAAAAAAATACCCTTCAGGGGTTAACCTTGAATGTAGATGCGAGTGCCGGATTGAGAGGCTCCAACCTAGGGCTAAATGGCAACTACCGGAGAGAAAAGATGGGCTTTTCTTTAGGTGGGTTTGGTCGTCCCAATTACAACCAGCCTGGAAGTTTTGCTAATGTTCAAATCACTAACCCAGGAACAATTAATGAAACCCAAAATACACAGACAGCGGACACACGTTTACAAAATTTATTTGGACAGTATACTTTAGGTTGGGATTATGATATTGATAAAAAGAATTCCCTGACGGCTTCAGTAAAGTACGGACTGCGCAATGCGTTAACCTGGCAAGATAAATTGCTCACAAATAATTCCAAACAGGGTTCCTATATAAACAATGTAGCCGTAACGGATAACTCTGGGACCTATGACGCGAGTATGAATTACACGCACACATTTGAAAAACCTCAGCGCGAATTAAATGTACTTACGCTCTTTAGCCGAAATAACCGTACCAATGATTTTGTGAGAGATAGTGTAGATTTTCTTTTGCTAGATCCACTCAAGTATACCAAGAATAACAATAAAAGTTCGAATACTGAGATCACTTTACAGGCAGACTACCAGACTCCTGTGGGCCAAAAATCCATTTTGGAATTTGGTGGAAAACAAATTATGCGCAAAGTAGAAAGCGTTTATACCTACTACGGAGCTGGATCCGATGGAGTATATTCTGTTGCAGCCAACAGCAACTTGAGCAATACTTTCAACTACAATCAAAATATTACAGGGACATACGCTTCCTATACAGCATCCTTGCCAAATTCATTTAGCCTAAAAGCAGGTGGACGTTATGAGTACACCACCATCGATGCCTACTATCAGGTAGAAAAGCCACCATTGTCATTGCCCTCGTATGGCGTACTGGTTCCTAGTATAAACCTATCGAAGAAGTTAAAAAATGGAAGTGCCTTCAAGGTAGCGTACAACAGACGTATCCAACGTCCTTCCATCCAATTTTTAAATCCTAACGTCCAAGGTTCAAATGGCAAAAATATATCCTATGGCAACCCCAACCTCAATCCTGAATATACTAACAACTACGAACTGTCATACAATACATTCATTAAGGGTACCTCATTGAATTTCTCCACTTTCATGCGCAACACTACCGGCTCTATTCAAAGTGTGCGTCAACTAAAAAATGACAAAAGTGATACTATCGTGACAACCTATCAAAACATTGGGTTTGAAGACGCATATGGGTTGAGTGTCTTTGCTAATGTGAATGCCGGTAAGCTTAGTTTGAACGGGGGAGTTGATACCTACTATGCTGTGTTGACTAATAATGTTCCGGATCCAAAGTATAATGCGAAAAACTCAGGGTGGGTTTATAATGTAAGGCTGTTCGGTAGTTATAATCTATCCAAAGGTTGGGGACTACAATTCTTTAGTTTTTACCGCGGACGCCAAGTTCAATTGCAAGGATTTCAAGGGGGATTTGGCGTGTATAGCTTGAGCGTACGAAAAGAACTTGCCAATAAGAAGGGCAGTATTGGCTTCGGTGCTGAAAATTTCTTCTACCCACAAATCACGGTAAAAAATACTCAGTCATCTTATTTCTTAAATCAAGATATTACCAATGTAACCACCAATATGAATTTCAAAGTGACGTTTAGTTATCGCATTGGTAAGATGTCGATGGAAGCTCCGCGCAAGCGCAAGAAGTCAATCACTAATGATGACCTAAAAGATGAAGGCGGTGGTAATGATGGAGGTGGTGGAGCCGGCCAACAGCAAGGTGGTGGTCAGCAACAAGGACGATCTCAAGTACCGGGTGGAGCTGCGCAACCTGGCAAGGTAGCCGTTCCAGCAGTTATCGAAGCAAAGACAGATGTCATCGCTTACGAAGCCTCAGGAACTTGGAACTATGCGGTAGAATCTCCACAAGGCGGGCAAGGTGTGATGAAAATTAAAAAAGAGGGGGATATCTATTCCGGTACCATCGCAAACAATCGCTCGAAAAGAGAATTGCCAATGAAAGATCTTACCTACAAACAAAACGAATTGTCGTTCAGCTATGAAGTTAATTTTGGAGGAAACTCAATGACAATCATAGTTAAGGGGATTATCACCAAAGATCAGTTTGTCGGCACTACAACCGTGGGGCAATTTGGGTCTTACCCGATTAACGCAAAGAAAGCAGAATAAATACTATCTAAACCACTAAGGCTCTCAGAGTGCATCCCATGCCTTAGTGGTTTAATACTTTCACTTTTGAAAAATCAACACCATTTGCCGACATTTGGATTCCTTAAAAAATTCCGGAATCCGTATGAAAAAATTCTCATGGAAAAAGGTTAATTCCATTAGCCTGCTGACCTTTGCACTCATTCTATCGTTGTTCAACTGTAAGGATAAGAATAAAAGAACCGATACCTACATCAGTCCCGCCTTTGCGGAATATATCTCTGCCTATACTTCAGGGGTAATTAGTTCAGGGTCACCTATCAGAATTATTTTTTCAAAAAACGCAATTGACTCTGCCTTCGTTGGCCGTGAATCTACCGAACAACTTTTTCAATTCAGTCCTTCACTTAAAGGAAAAACGACTTGGCTTGATTTGCGGACGATCGAATTCAAACCGGATGCAAGGATGAATTCCGGCCAGGTATATGAAGCAGAATTTCTGTTGTCTAAACTTTTTCAGGTAACCGAAGAATTAAAAAAATTCAACTATTCGTTCCAGGTAATCCCTCAAAATTTTGAGTTAAGTGTCAATAATATAAAACCCTATGTAAAAACCGAACTAAAGAGGCAAAAGGTTGAAGGTACTCTTACCACAGCCGACTATGCAGAAAATGAATCAGTAGAAAAAATTGTAGTCGCACAACAAGATGGCAAAAGTTTGAAAATCAACTGGCAACACGCTACCCAGGGCAATCAACATAGTTTTATCATTGAGGAGGTATCACGCAAGGAAGAAGCGAGTGAAGTAAAGATCTCAGCCAACGGAAAGAGTCTAGGCGTTGAACGTACCCAAGATGATAAAGTAGAAGTGCCTGCGTTGGGTGATTTCAAATTGATGAGTGCGAAAGTGACTCAAACCCCCAATCAATATGTAGCTCTTCAGTTTTCTGACCCTATCAAAGAAAAACAACAACTCAACGGATTGATCTCCATTGGTGAAGACCGAAATCTGTTATTAGACTTTGATATTCATGACAACGAGATTTGGGTGTATCCTCCTGCCCGCCAAGCCGGCACCAAGACCATTTATCTCGAAACCGGCATTCGAAACATCAACGACTATGGAATGAAGAAGCCTTCTACTATTGCGGTTGTTTTTGAACAGCTTAAGCCGGAAATCAGGTTTGTAGGCAAAGGGTCCATCCTCCCCAGCACCGATGGGTTAATTCTTCCCTTTGAAGCGGTTAACCTTAAAGCCGTTGACGTTAGCGTTAGCAAAGTTTTTGAAAACAATATTCTACAATTCCTGCAAGTGAACAGCCTGAGTGGAAGTTCTGAAATGTACCGGGTTGGCAGAAATGTATTGAAGAAAACAATTCAATTAGACAACACCGGGGTTACTGATTTGGGAAAATGGAATCGCTACACACTCGATCTTGCTAAGCTCATCAATACAGAGCCGGGGGCTATCTATCAGGTTTCAATGAAGTTTAAGAAAGCCTACTCAGTCTACACTTGCGAAGGGGAATCTGAAACTGAAGTAACCATTGAGGGAAGTCAAGAGCAGGAAGAATACGAAGGCTACCGCGAATATTATTATGAAGATAACGATTACTACTATGATGGAGATTACAATTGGCAAGAACGGGACAATCCATGCAACGGATCTTTCTATTCTTCCGCGCGAAAAATCCAGAAAAATATATTGGCTTCTGATATCGGCCTGATTGCAAAAACCGGAGATGATGGAACTACCACCCTTATTGCAGCTGATTTAAAAACAACACAACCATTGTCAGGTGTGTCATTGGAGTTTTATGATTTTCAGCAACAACTTCTTGGAACACTCTCCACTGATTCTGATGGTAAGGCAATACTTACTTCAAAAATCTCTCCCTTTGCTGTGGTTGCTAAAAAAGATGCTCAACGGGGCTACATGCGTTTGATTGATGGAGAATCTCTTTCCCTCAGTGGCTTTGATGTTTCAGGTGATAATGTGAGTAAAGGCTTGAAGGGATTTTTGTATGGTGAGCGTGGCGTATGGCGACCAGGTGATTCGCTGTACCTCAGTTTTATTCTGGAAGACAAAAATAAAAAATTACCCGCTGCACACCCAGTTGTTTTTGAATTGCAAAACCCACAAGGTGTTGTTACGAGCAGATTGGTGAAGTCAAGTTCTGAAAATGGCTTTTACCGATTTGCCACCGCTACTTCTTCAGATGCTCCAACAGGAAATTGGTCTGCCCGAATTAAAGTAGGCGGAACCGAATTCAATCAACCTATTAAAATAGAAACAGTAAAACCAAACCGCTTAAAAATAAACCTGGATTTCGGCCAAGAGCGAATCACCAGCACCGATCTAAAAGGAAATTTAGAAGTGAAATGGCTGCATGGTGCGCCCGGTAAAAACTTAAAAGCAGAATTTGAAGTAAGCGTATTCAAGAGCCACACTACATTTCCTAAGTATGATGATTACGTTTTTGAAGAACCTTCCTACGATTACAATCCCATAACGAAACCATTCTTCGAAGGCTACACCAATGCAGATGGTAAAGCCACTATCAACGCCTCCCTAGATCAAGCTAACTATCCCGGTTTTATGACTACAGTATTCCGTGGAAAAGTCTTTGAAGAGAGCGGCAATTTTAGCATTGACAGATTTAGTCTTCCGTTCTTTCCCTATGAATCATACGCAGGCCTACGTGTGCCACCCGGAGAAAAATATAGCGGAATGTTGTACACCGATCAGGAGCAAAAGGTAGAAGTTACTTTTTTGGACATTGATGGCAAACCTGTTTCACGCGATGGCGCTGAAATAAATTTATACCGATTAAACCGCTACTGGTGGTGGGATAATAGCTATGACAACATTGCCAATTACATTGTAGGCAATAATACTAGCTTAGTGAGTAGCGGTAGTGTCTCGGCTGGCAATGGTAAGGGTAGTTGGTCGTTTAAAATTGGTGCGTCAGATTGGGGCACCTATTATGTTAAAGTGTGCGATCCTATTTCAGGGCATTGCACAGGGCAAACAATTTATGTAGATCAGCCAGGCTACTTTGGTCGTAACAGTCGCGAAGAAACCAAAGGGAGTGCCACACGCCTCACGTTTGCCGCTGACAAACAAACCTATAATGTGGGCGAGAAAATCAACCTAACCATTCCGGGTAGTGGAGAAGGTCGTGCATTGGTGTCGATTGAAAATGGCAGCAGAATTATTTCAACACAGTGGGTAGAAACCAAAAAAGGAGAAAATAAAATCTCTCTTGTGGCCACCCCAGAGATGACACCCAATATTTTTGTGAACGTAAGTTTGCTACAACCTCATGCACAAACCATCAACGATTTGCCCATTCGATTATACGGAATTATTCCATTAGGAATTGAAAATCCATCTACCCATTTAGAGCCTGTGATCGAAATGGCAAATGAATTAGAACCCGGTCAGGAAGTAAGTATTAAAATTTCAGAAAAATCGAAACGCAAAATGACGTTTACGGTGGCGATGGTCGATGAAGGGTTGCTGGACATCACCAAATTTAAAACGCCAGAGCCATGGAAGAAATTTTATGCGCGTGAAGCATTGGGTGTAAAGACATGGGATTTGTATGACGATGTGATAGGTGCTTTCGGATCGAGAGTTGAAAGGCTTTTAGCGATAGGCGGTGGAGATGAAGCCGGAGCAAAAGACGATGACCCACGCGCGAATCGTTTTAAACCTGTCGTAAAATTCTTCGGGCCATTTACGCTAGATGGTGGACATAAAGAATTAAAATTCACCATGCCACAATATATTGGCTCAGTAAAAGTGATGGCCATTGCCGGATATGAAGGCGCTTACGGAAGTGCCGATAAAGCCGTGCCTGTAAGAAAACCTTTGATGGTATTGGCAACCTTGCCACGTGTGTTGGGGCCTGAAGAAAAAGTGCGCTTGCCCATTACACTTTTTATCAACGATAAAAAATTATCGAACGTAAAGATAGAAGTGAAAGCAAGCGGCCCGTTATCACTAGTAGGGGAAACCAGTCGCTCCGTACAAGTACCGGCATCGGGAGATCTCACGGTCGATTTTGATCTGGCGGTGAAGTCAGAAACTGGAATTGGTAAAGTAACGGTAACTGCTTCAAGTGGCTCTTACAAGGCTACTGATGAAATTGAAATCGAAATCCGCAATCCTAATGTTCCTGCCACGCAAGTAACAGAGATGTATTTGGAAGCCGGAAAAACGTGGAATGGTGCGGTGTTGCCGGTAGGAGTAGCAGGTACTAACTCGAGTGTGCTAGAAGTATCCTCTATTCCTCCTATCAATTTAGGTTATCGCTTACGCTATTTGATTGAATATCCCCACGGCTGCATTGAGCAAACCACTTCAGCTGCGTTTCCTCAATTATATTTAAGTGTCGTAAAAGAGTTGACCGAACAAGAAAAGGTCAGAACCAAGTTTAACGTAACTAAGGCGATTGAGCGATTGAAAATGTTCATTACACGTGACGGTGGTTTTGCCTACTGGCCCGGCAATGAAGATTCGGATAGTTGGGGCACTACCTATGCAGGGCATTTCTTGTTGGAAGCAATAGATAAAGGTTATTTTGTTCCCGATGATATGTTAAAGCGATGGAAAAAATATCAAAAGAACAAATCTGCTGAGTGGCGCAGGAACGATAACCAATATAATTACAGCACCGATCTTACGCAAGCCTATCGCTTGTATACGTTATCCATGGCGGGTGTTCCAGAGCTGGGTGCTATGAACCGTTTGCGCGAAATGAAAGATGTATCAATGCAAGCCAAGTGGATGCTGGCAGCTGCTTATGTAAAAGCCGGGCAGCCCGAAGCGGCAAAAAGTTTGGTCACGAACCTTACAACTTCCATTAAGGCTTATCAAGAAATGAGCTATTCCTATGGAAGCGATGTACGCGATCAAGCCATCATTTTAGAAACGCTCATTCTCCTAAACGAAAAAACAAAAGCCTTTGAGCTGATGAAGATGATCTCCTCCTCACTTAGCAATCAAAGTTATTGGATGAGTACCCAGTCTATCGCTTATTGCTTAAAGTCAGTAGGTCAATTTATTGCGAGTGAGAAACGTGGTGATCTAAAGTTTGGCTATACCTATAATGGTAAGCAAGTGAATGCGGTATCACAATTACCACTCTCCCAAATTCCATTGGAAGTGAAGGGCGCCCAAAAATCGTCCGTCAAAGTCGCCAACCAAAGTAGTGGTGGTCTTTTTGTTCGCATCATCAATACAGGTACGCCAGCCAGAGGAGAAGAAAAAGCAGAAGAAAATAACTTGGTGCTCTACACCACTTTCACAGACATGAAAGGAAACCAAATAGAGGTAAGCAGGCTAGAACAAGGCACACAGTTTCTTGCGATTGTTACAGTAAAAAATCCAGGCCTCCGGGGCGAATATCAGAACATGGCGCTCGCTCAGGTATTTCCTTCGGGGTGGGAAATTAATAACCTGCGGTTAACAGATGATGAAAATCTTAAAAGCGTTGACCGAGGTGATTACCAAGACATCCGCGATGATCGAGTTTACACGTACTTCCGATTAGGAACCAGTGGTCAACGAACTTTCATCGTTTCGCTCACCGCCAGTTTTGCAGGCACCTTCTATTTGCCAGGCGTCAGCTGTGAGGCAATGTACGATCATAGCATATCGGCAAAAGAAAAAGGAGAAGTGGTAGAGGTGGTGAAGAAGGTCAATATTTCGAATTAGAAAAAATATTTCTTACTTTGATCGTGATCAATAGACTTCGACTGTTAGCTAGAAATTAAATGAAGGTTCTGAAAAAAAATCGCACGCTAGATAGTTTTGTAATTCTACTTTGGCTAGCTTTTTTTTTCAGTTGCACCAAAGAAAATACTCTTGCCCCACTAAAGCCAGTAATTCCTTCTATAAGCTGCCAGCCCAATGTGGTGACAGGCTACACGGATAAGAGCTCTTATTACCCTGAGGAAATAATTAAAGCACTTCTACAATCTTCAAAAGCTATTCCTCTATGCGCACTAACAATTTACGATGCAAATAATCAGGTTGCTTTTCAAGTACCCGCCACAATTTTTCCGCAAATAGTTAACCCCATCAACCCTTCGCAAAAGGGTTACGGATTTATTAACCCGGTCGAAATACCAATTCCCGCTGATCTTGCGAGCGGTATTTATCTTATAGAAAATAAAATTCCGTTTATCGTCAAAACCAAAAATCCAGTAGATTTATTAGTTGTATATCCATCGAATACTGTTAACGCATACAATAGTGAGGGTGGCCAAAGTCTCTACACCACCAATCATCCATTTAAAGTTTCCTTTTTACGGCCCACTTCTTTACAATCCAATGCCACCTATTGCCTGACGTGGTTTTCATCTTTGAAAAATATAAGCATTGGCTATGTAGCCGATATTGATTTAGATCAATTTAATGAAATAGAAAAATCTAAAATATTGGTTATCGTTGGGCACAGTGAATACTGGACTCGGAGAGCCAGAAATAATTTTGATCAATTTATTAATACAGGAAAGCACGCGTTGATCCTATCAGGCAATACTATGTGGTGGCAAGTACGCTATACTCCCAACCGAAATGAAATGATTTGCTATCGCGATGCAGCCATCGACATCGAACCTGATCCAGCATTAAAAACGATTGTCTGGGCTCAACCCAGTTTAAATTATTCAATTCTCTCCAGCATTGGTGCAGATTTCAATTATGGAGGGTATGGGCTAAAAATGGATAATGGTTGGGATGGCTTTAAAATCACCACACCCTCATCACCCTTACTTAATGGCACCAACCTTAAGAAAGGTGAAATCATGTCTCTACCAAGTGGAGAATATGATGGTACTCCGTTAGCTTCCTTTGATGCGGATGGATATCCTATCATCAACAACGATATATTAAATTTTCACAAAATAGAATTAATCGGGTTCGATAAAGGATCTAGGGGCGGAAAGGAAACCATCGGCACATTTATTGTTTTTCAGCGAAGCCCCACATCGGGCATTATTGTCAATACCGCTTCTTATGATTGGTGCTCTGAAAAAGGTATGGGGGGAACATCAGCAGACAAAATAAAAACGATCACAGCTAACGCGATCGATATTCTGTTAAATAATAAAGTCATCTTTTCAAAGTAAGAATACCCTTGATTCCTCAAAGGCATAAAAGCTGACAATGCAAAAAAAATCTTCCGTGCTAATGTGGCTAAGAAAAAAAAGAAAACTAGTAATTCTTGTTTTTGCTTTGCTTGGTATACTATTCTATATCAGTCTTCCCAAACAACTTTTTTCTGATCCTTATTCCACCGTCCTTGAAGATCGGACTGGAAATTTATTGAGTGCTTCCATTGCTACCGATGGGCAGTGGAGGTTTCCGGAACAAAATAATATTCCGGAAAAATTTAAAGACGCAATCCTTCTGTATGAAGACAAACGGTTTTATAATCATCCTGGAGTCGATCTGATTTCTTTGGGGCGCGCCACCAAACAAAACTTACGAGCAGGAAAAATTGTAAGTGGTGGCAGCACCCTTACCATGCAAACTGTTCGCTTAGCACGAAAAAATAAACCACGCACAGTTTTTGAAAAACTCATTGAAATAATTTTGGCCACACGGCTAGAGCTTCGCTACTCAAAAGATGAAATTCTCTCTCTCTACGCTTCACATGCACCCTTCGGTGGGAATGTAGTAGGCATGGAAGCTGCTTGTTGGCGTTATTTTGGCCGCGACCCGGATGAACTAAGTTGGGCTGAGGCAGCCTTGCTGGCTGTGCTGCCCAATAATCCCTCACTTATTAACTTAAATAAGAATCGGGAAAAATTAAAAGCAAAGCGCGATCGCTTACTCACTCGATTAGCAGCTGGGGGCAAATTAGATAGTCTTGCTCTTGACTTGGCCAAAGCAGAACCTTTACCTGATAGTCCCCTACCCTTGCCGCGAATTGCTCCACACCTGCTAGACCGAGTAGCGAAAGAGCAAGCCACAAAAAATAAGATTGCCACAACTATTGATCTGGCCTTGCAACAACGCATAAAACAATTAATGCACGATCATCATCAGCTTTTGAAAGCCAATCGTGTTTATAACGCGGCTGCCTTGGTAGTGGATATAAAAACCGGAAATGTGCTGGCATACTTAGGCAACGTGGAGGCAGGTGCTCAGCACGAAGAACAGGTTGATATCATCACCTCTCCGCGTAGCACAGGCAGCATATTAAAACCATTCTTGTTTGCCGCTATGCTCGATCAAGGCAAGATGTTGCCGCAAACTCTACAGCCCGATATACCCATAATCATCAACGGATTTGCTCCAAAAAATTTCTCAAAAGAACATGATGGAGCAGTACCTGCAGATAAAGCATTGATTCGTTCACTCAACATACCAGCTGTGAATGAGCTTCGCGACTTTCGATATGAAAAATTTTACGAGCTGCTGAAAAATATCGGGTTAACTACTATTAATCAACCGGCCGATCATTATG
>JAYVPS010000235.1:0-15463 GCA_043757225.1 Cytophagales bacterium
CATCGTGCGCTTTGCTCAGCGTCCGGGAGCATTGAAAGAATTTGTCAATCATATTCTTGGCCCCACTGATGACATTGTTCGTTTTGAATTTATCCAAAAGCACAACAAAGAAACAGGGCCTGCTTTAATAGGTATTGAATTAAAATCGCGAGAAGATTACGATTCTCTCATCACCCGGATGGCCACGTACAAACTCAATTATACTCAAATCAACCAGAACGAGAATTTGTTTGAGTATTTAGTCTAAGAGATGTTTCCAAGAACCAAGTTCACTGAATAACATTCGCTAGGCGAGAATGGCTTTCTAGGTGGTTTAATTGATAGTATTGAGGGGATTGAAAACTTAATTATTTCTGCTTAGAAGCTGGGGATTGGAAATATTTTAATACTTTTGTCTATTAATCCGATAGATTTAATGGTAAATATGACAACGCACACGTTTGATTACCTCGATCAGCTTGAATCAGAAGCTATTCACATTCTGCGCGAAGTAGCAGGGCAGTTTGAAAGGCCAGCATTACTTTTTTCTGGAGGGAAAGATTCTATCACTCTGGTGCGGTTAGCCGAAAAGGCTTTTCGTCCTGGGAAATTCCCGTTTCCACTTGTTCATATTGATACGGGTCAAAATTTTCCTGAGGCGCTCGATTACCGAGATCAATTAGTTCAGCGATTAGGCGAAAAGCTGATTGTAGGAAGCGTAGAAGAAACTATAAAGGAGAAAAAACTAACAGAACCCAAAGGCAAGTTTGCGAGCCGTAACGGCCTTCAAACTTTTACCCTACTTGATACAATTGAGAAATACGGGTTTGATGCATGTATTGGTGGTGCCCGTAGAGATGAAGAGAAAGCCCGTGCGAAGGAGCGAATTTTTTCCGTTAGAAATGAATTCGGGCAATGGGAACCTAAACTTCAACGTCCCGAACTTTGGAATATTTATAATGGTCGAATACAAAAAGGCGAAAATGTGCGCGCATTCCCAATTAGCAATTGGACAGAATTAGATGTGTGGAATTATATCAGAAGAGAAAAGATTGATCTTCCTTCCATTTATTTTTCGCATGAGCGCGAATGTCTGTTACATGAAGGCCAATTGGTAGCGCTTTCTTCCTTTATTACGTTGGATGCGAATGATGAAATTGTAAAGAAGCGTGTTCGCTACCGCACCGTAGGGGACATGACATGCACGGCTGCCGTGGAATCTAATGCGACAACCATCGATGAAATCATCAATGAAATCATAGCTAGTAAAACAAGCGAACGTGGTGAGACGCGTATTGATGATAAAGTTTCTGAAGCCGCGATGGAAGATAGAAAGAAGAACGGATATTTTTAGCATAACATTAATTCTCATTAGGAAGCGTTAAAATTTAAGAACATGGATTTACTTCGATTGATTACAGCGGGGAGTGTTGATGACGGAAAAAGTACCTTGATCGGGCGTCTACTTTTTGATAGCAAGTCGATTATGATTGATCAATTGGAAGCAATTGAAAAGCAAACTAAAAATAGAGAGAACGGAGAAATCGATCTTGCCTTGTTGACAGACGGGCTTCGTGCTGAACGCGAGCAAGGGATTACTATTGACGTAGCTTACAAATATTTCTCAACACCCAAGCGAAAATTTATTTTGGCTGATGCTCCAGGGCATATTCAATACACCCGTAACATGGTAACAGGTGCTTCAAATACCCAGCTTGCCATCATCCTTATTGATGCACGAAAGGGAGTAGTGGAGCAAACCAAGCGTCATTCTATAATTGCCTCCATGCTTGGGATTAAGCACATTGTGGTAGCCATCAACAAAATGGATTTGATGGATTTTTCGGAGGATGTGTTCAACAACATCGTGGTCGACTATTCACTGTTGGTAAAAGAATTGGGTCTTAAGGATGTAACCTATATTCCAATTAGTGCGCTATTGGGAGATAACATTGTAGAGAAGTCATTGAAGATGTCTTGGTATGAAGGGGAGCCTCTCTTACATCTTTTGGAAAATGTAGAAGTGGAAAATGAAATCAATTTAAAAGATGGCAGATTGCCTATTCAATATGTCATTCGCCCGCAGACAGATGAGTTGCACGATTATCGTGGTTATGCAGGTAAAATTACTAGTGGTGCTTACCAGGTTGGTGATAAAATAACTGTGTTACCAGCTAATCTTGAAAGTACAATTTCATCGATAGAAATCGGGGGACTAAAAGTGAACGAAGCATTTGCGCCACAAAGCGTAGTTCTTCAACTGGAAGATGATATTGACATTGGGCGTGGAGATTTGATTGTGAAGCAAGACAATCAACCCAACGTCATTCAGGACTTGGATGTGCTTTTATGTTGGATGGATTCCAAGCCCTTGCAAGCCGGAAATAAATATTTGTTACAGATTAATAGCCGCATAATAAAAAGTATTGTCAAAGAAATCGAGTATAAGTTGGATGTAAATACGTTAGAAAAGCAATTGTCACCAACAAGTGTTGTGTTAAACGATGTGATTAGAGCAAAGATCAGAACCGCCTCTCCGGTAGCGATTGATTCATATTCGATTAACAAATCAACAGGGAGTGCTATACTCATTGACGAAACCAGTCATGCTACTGTTGGTGCCTGCATGATTCAATAATAATTGCAACTACATATCTATTCATCGAGGAAAATTAATGAGTGGTACAGACAAAAATATTGGTAAAGTAGTATTAGCGGGGGCTGGCCCTGGAGATCCTGAATTGATAACACTCAAGGCTCTCCGCTATTTAAGGCAAGCGGATGTAGTCATTGCAGATCGATTGGTAAGCCCCGATTTGCTCACGGAAATTAAGGCTGGATCGGAAGTAATTTTTGTAGGCAAGCAAGGGGGTAATGCCGAATCAACATCACAAGAGACGATTAATCAGCTATTAGTAAAATTTGCATTACAAAATAAATTGGTTCTTCGACTGAAAGGCGGTGATGTAGCTTTTTTTTCCAATGTACTTGATGAATTGGAAACCTTAGTGACCCATCAAATTCCGTTCGAAATCATTCCTGGTATTACCGCTGCTTCCGGAGCATCAGCTTATGCAGGGATTCCTTTAACCGCCAGAGGCTACGCTTCTTCAGTGAGGCTACTCACCTTCAACCATCCTGAAGCCGTTGAAAAAATATTGTTAAAAGAATGGGCCGAAACAGATGATACACTTGTTTTCTATATGTCTGCGCAGGTGTTGACATCCTTATTGAATGAACTGATTGAAAATAACATAAGCACGGATAAATGGGTAGCCGTCATTGAGCAGGCCACCACTCCGCACCAGTGTGTTTACTCTTCTCCTATTCATAAATTTCTTGATCGAACGAAGAAAAAGAAGTTTGCGTCTCCTACACTGGTTATCATTGGCCGCGTTGCTCAACTTCATAACAAATTTAATTGGAAAGTAAATACCAATGAAGAAACTGATTATTTCAAACCAATTGGATCCCATTTCACCGAAGAATTGATTAGCTATGCTTGAAGAAGTTAAATTGAAATCCCTACATCATCTGGTTGAAGACTTGACCAAGGAAGAACTGATTTGGCTAAACGGCTATGTGGCCGGATTGGTTAAGAGTTCATTGGGCTCACGACAGGAGAAATCCGTTGCCGGAAAAATAACAATTGCCTTTGGAACAGAAACAGGTAACTCAAAGAAACTGGCTACTGAATTTGCTACCAAGGCAAGAAAGCGTGGGTTGACGGTCAAACTTTCTTCGCTTGATCAATACCGACTTACGGATTTGAATAAGGAAGAAAATTTTATTACCGTCATCAGTACACAGGGAGAAGGTGAGCCACCGGCTTCCGCAAAAAAATTCTATGATTATATTCATAGCGAGGAGCTTACCTTAGGAAAACTGCAATACAGTGTGCTGGCATTGGGTGACACGGCCTATCCATTATTCTGCAAGGCAGGTGAAGATGTCGATTTTAAGCTTCACAGCTTTGGAGCAAAGCGAATAGCGACTATCCAAAAGTGCGATACTGATTATGAAGAAACCGCCCATAGATGGTTTGACCAGGTGGTAGAAGTATTGGGTACCGGAAAAGCTTCGACAGTCGAGAGGTTACCTATTCTCAAGAGCACTCAAAAGAAAAATTTCACAAGCACCATACTTTCCAAGGTCAATTTAAATGGCAAGGGTTCTTCCAAAGAAACTTTTCATATTGAGTTAGAAGCTGCTGACTTAGTATACGAGCCAGGTGATTCTATTGGTATCATACCGGAGAACCCCCTTGCAACGGTTCAGGCTGTTGTCAGTCTCACAGGCATTAATGGTTCGAAGAGAATTCCTTTTAAAGAACAAGAGTGGACCGTTTCGGATTTACTAACGAAAAAACTGAATATTTTTTATTTGCCGGAAAGGATTGTGAGTAAATATGCATCGATCGTTCAGCAAGAAATACCAGCAACTCGAATCGATTTACTGAACCTAATCAAAATCTATCCACCCAAAAATGAAGATCAGTTTGTAGAGATCCTTCAGTCGTTGGAATCCATTACCCCTCGGCTGTATTCCATCTCTTCTTCACTCTCCGCACATTCAGGGGAAGTACATATTACGGTAGCTAGAAATTGTTTTCAGCTGGACAATGAATTGCACCATGGATTGTGTTCCGATTATTTGGCCGACTTGCCAGAAAATGCGGAAGTCAAGTTTTATATCCACAAGAATTTGCAATTCAGATTGCCGGCTCCTGATAGAGATATTATTATGATTGGCCCTGGGACTGGCATTGCCCCTTTTCGAGCATTTATTGAAGAACGGGCAACTACCGGAGCGACAGGAAAGAATTGGTTATTTTTTGGTGACCAACATTTTAGTACTGATTTCTTATATCAAACTGAATTTCAGGATTATTTTAAAACCGAGGTGCTTTCAAAAGTTAATGTAGCCTTCTCACGCGATCAAAAGGAAAAAATTTATGTGCAGCATAAGATGGTTGAGCAGGCAGCTGAGTTGCATCGTTGGCTTGAATCCGGAGCCTATCTTTATTTATGTGGTGCGAAAGAACCCATGAGTAGTGATGTTGAAAAAGCAATACTTAAAATTATTCAGTCAGCAGGAAATAAAACTGAAGAACAAGCGCAAGACTTTCTTAACCAACTTATACAGGAAGGAAGATACTTAAAGGATGTATATTAGGAGGATACCAACCAAAAAACTGTAAATTTTAATATGACACGGATTTTAAATCTATCGCCAATAGAAAAAATTAAAAGAGAAAGCAAGGGCCTTCGAGGAACCATTGTGGAGAGCTTAACCGATGAGATTACAGGAGCGATAGCAGAGGGTGATCAGGCAGTGATAAAATTTCATGGCATGTATCAACAAGACGATCGCGATAGTAGGGAAGAACGCGCAGCCAAAAAACTGGATCGGTTATATTCATTTATGATCCGCTTGCGTTTGCCTGGAGGGTTTCTAACTTCTGATCAGTGGATTGCCACTCACGAAATTGCAGGTGAAAACTCAACAGGTATTATTAAAATCACAACACGGCAAACGTTGCAGCTGCACGGAATCATTAAAAATAAAATCAAGCCGACAATTCAAGCTTTTGATCGGGCTAAGCTCGATTCCATTGCTACGTGTGGCGACATTAATCGAAATGTGGTTTGTAGTTCACATCCCAACGAATCGCCCATTCACGAGGAGATATTTTCATATGCAGATAAGATAAGCGAGATGCTTATGCCCAAGACCAAGGCTTACTATGAAATATGGCTTGATGAAGAAAAACTTTTCGACAGTAAGGAAGAGGAAGATCCGCTTTATGAAGATCGTTACCTACCACGCAAGTTTAAAATAGCGTTGGCCATTCCTCCCAATAACGATGTAGATGTATTTGCCAATGACTTGGGACTAATAGCCATAATTGAAAATGATAAGTTGCTCGGATTTAATATCGTTGTAGGTGGCGGGCTGTCGACCACGCATGGTAGTAAGGATACTTATCCGAGACTGGGAACTGTCATTGGATTTTGCCAGGGCGAAGAACGGACAATGAAGGTGATCTATGAGGTATTAACCATCCAACGTGACTTTGGAAATAGAAGTGACCGAAAGTTAGCGCGCCTCAAATATACGTTGGACAAATATGGAGTTGCATGGTTCAAAGATGAATTGGAGAAACGAATTGGCTTTACGCTTTCCGCAGCCAAACCTTATCATTTTACAGATCGTAAAGATCATTTTGGATGGCATAAAAATCACCACGGCTTATGGTATTATACAGTGTTTGTTGAAAACGGAAGAGTGTTGGATGAAGAAGGAGTTAAACTAAAATCGGCTTTTTTAGCGGTAGCGAAAACGCATAAAGCAAATTTTAGGTTTACGTGCAATCAAAACGTAATCTTGGCCGATATCCTAGAGGGTGACAAAGCGCTCATCCAAAAAATACTTTTGGAATTTGCAGTTGCCCATCACACTGAGTCAGCTTCTACAATAAGAAAAAATTCTATGGCTTGTGTGGCCTTTAATACTTGTCCGCTTGCTTTGGCCGAAGGGCAGCGTTACCTGCCTCAACTCATTTCTAAAATTGAGCCTTTGCTGCAAAAGCATCAACTGGGTGAGGAGGATATTATTATACGCATGACAGGTTGCCCCAATGGTTGCGCCAGACCTTATGTAGCGGAGATTGGCTTTGTAGGCACTGCTTATGGTAAATATAATATGCACCTTGGTGGCGATCACCCAGGTGAGCGCTTAAACAAATTGTATAAAGAGAATTTGGATGAGCTCGCTATACTTCAGGTGCTGGATAATTTATTCGGTGAATTCAAAATAGGAAGGAAACAAGCTGAGAGTTTTGGTAATTTTGCTTCACGGAAATATTTTAATTAAAAGACTGATGATAGAAGTGCAGCCACCAGTAATTGAAAACCAAACGAATACACTTTTCCCTGTTTTTCTGAAACTGGAGCGGATGAAGTTACTTATAGTTGGGGGCGGCTCGGTAGGCTTAGAAAAACTTCGGACTGTTTTAAACAACTCACCTAAAACAGCAATTAAATTGATTGCCATTTCCATCAGTGATGAAATCAGCGAGCTAGCGAAAGAAAATGCCAATGTAGAATTGATAAGGCGAGCAATTGATGAAAATGATCTCAGTGCACCCGACCTAATTATTGTGGCAGTGAATGATAGAAGTGTAAGTGAGTGGGTACACTCAACTGCAAAGGCTAATGGAAAGTTGGTGAACGTGGCCGATAAGCCTGATCTGTGCGATTTTTATTTGAGCTCTGTCGTTACAAAAGGAAACTTAAAAGTGGCCATCTCTACCAATGGCAAATCGCCCACGGTAGCAAAAAGATTGAAAGAAATTTTCGCCAATGCATTGCCCGACCAAGTGGATGAGTTGTTGGAGAATATGAGCAGTATTCGCGGCAAGTTAAATGGGAATCTATCCGAGAAAATTATTAAGTTGAATGAAATTACGAAGGAGCTTTCCCTTGAGAATGGAGAAGCGCCTAAGGTGATTGAAAAATGGTGGAGGCGTATTGCTTCTTATTTCTTGTTCGCTTTCTTCTTCATGTTCCTGGGCCATCTGGTGTTGTCTTACATACCTTACAATCATGTTCTCGAGGGAGTGACCGAAATGACCAAGGGCCTAGACGCGAATTTTTATTGGATGATAGGTGCAGGGTTTTTGGCACAGTTGGTGGATGGAGCTCTGGGCATGGGCTATGGCGTAACCAGCACCACTATACTTTTATCAATTGGGGTAAACCTTCCCGCAATTAGCGGAAGCGTTCATACAGCCGAAATGTTTTCGAGCGGAGTATCGGGCTATAGCCATTATAAATTTGGTAACGTCAATAAAAAATTATTCAAGACACTCTTAATTCCTGGTGTGTTGGGTGCGATTGGCGGGGCTTATCTGTTGGCTACATTGGGTACAGAGTATGCCAATTATGTCCGCCCCATATTGGCGGCCTACACACTCTTTCTAGGAATAAAAATTATTGCCAATGTTTTCAGAAAGAGTAATTCTCCTCAGAAAGTAAAACGTGTGGGTTGGTTGGCTGGTGCCGGAGGGTTTCTCGATTCATTTGGGGGTGGCGGATGGGGACCACTTGTTACCAGTACGTTGATAGCCAAAGGTCGCAGCCCGAAATATGTAATTGGATCGGTGAGCATCACCGAATTTTTTGTAACGCTTGCAAGTGCCGTAACATTTTTTACATTGCTTGGCGTGAGCCATTGGCAAGTGATACTTGGATTGATTATCGGTGGAACTGTAGCTGCTCCGTTGGCCGCGCGATTATCAGGAAGGCTACCTTTGAAGACCATGTTTCTTTGTGTAGGTGGACTTGTAATTGTGTGGAGCTTACGGATTTTGCTGAAAACATTTTTATAAAATTAGAAACATGGACAAGAATATTTTTGAAGCCATAAAAATTGAGTTAAAGAACTTCTCTCCACAAGAAGGGTTGGCTTTTATAAGTAATAGATTTAGAGCAAAGTCGGTATTCTCTACCTCCTTTGGATTGGAAGATCAGATTATCACGCAAATGATTGCTTCTGCCAAGTTGCAGATCAAAATATTCACGCTCGATACAGGAAGGCTTTTTCAAGAGACTTATGATGTATTTGATCTTACAGTAAAAAAGTATGAACTATCAATTGCCACCTATGCACCACAGGCTAGTAGCGTTGAGGATTTACTTGCAAGAAAAGGGCCGAATAGTTTTTATGAATCAATAGAAAACAGAAAGGAATGCTGTTTCATCAGAAAGGTGCAGCCACTTCAACGAGCGTTATCAAGTGCTGAAGTCTGGATAACGGGTGTGCGTGCAGACCAATCCACTAATCGCGCCACGATGGAAATTGTTGAGTGGGATGAGCAGCGTCAACTGATAAAATACAATCCTATTTTATATTGGAGTTTGGATGATGTTGCCTCTTACATTAGTGAAAATAATATTCCTGTAAACACCCTCCATAAAAAAGGATTTCCAAGTATCGGATGTGCACCTTGCACGCGTGCTGTGCTGCCGGAGGAAGATGCACGAGCAGGTCGCTGGTGGTGGGAAAGTTCTAGTAAAGAGTGTGGCTTGCACCAAAGAAAAACGGAGACAAGTAACAGTAAGTCTTTAGGCCAGTTGATTTAAATCGGTTGCAATTTTAAACTCAAAATTAGTCAGTTTTTTTTGAAAGTTAGGTTAGTTAATCCATGCTCGCATTAGTATACCCAACACTTCATCGTCTTTCGCATTTTGCATAGATAGTTCATATAGGCTTTACCCTTTATGAGAATCGTCATTTTTTTGAGTATTTTTGGCTAAATAATTCGTATTTATCTATTTTAAGAGGTATTTATTATACTCATTTGGGTATTTTATGAATTAGAATAACTCCAATTTTCGGCTGGTAAATTTCTTTAAATGGTCTCGCGGTCAATTTTAAGCTATCTCGACAATTTTATTGTTATTGGGATCAATTTTAACAAAGCCGATACACAAATTAGGAGCTGCTTTGCTATTACACCTTCCGCAATTGACGAAGTGTATTCCAAAGCAAAAGATAAACATTTAGACAACTTCTTTGTTCTTTCAACTTGTAATCGAACTGAGTTTTATGCCTGCGCTTCGCCAAAAATGTTGAAAGCTTTGGTGATAGGGCAATTGAGCCTGCGACAAGAAGATTTTGATTCTTACTTTTACCTATATACGGGTTTGGATGCTATCCGACATTTTTTTCGCGTTACATCAGGATTGGATTCTCAAATTATTGGGGATTATGAAATCGTAGGGCAGGTTAAGAAGGCCATCCAATTTTCTCGGCAGCATAAAATGATTGGCACTGTAACTGACAGAGTTTCGAGTTTGGCCTTTCAATCATCTAAAGAGATCAAAGCAAAAACAAATTTAAGTAGTGGAAAATATTCAGTGAGCTTTGCTGCTGCCGAACTTATTTCAGCGCTAGCTTCGAGCATCGAACCGAAACGGATTTTGATTGTAGGTGCCGGGGAGATAGGTGAAGCAATGGCCCGAAACCTGAGAGAGTATTTCCCTACCTGCGAATTAACGCTAACCAATCGCACACTCGCTCATGCTGAAGGTCTTGCAAAAGAAGTTCAGGCAGCTATCATACCTTTTGAAAAATTCACTCATCAGCTATCGACATTTGATGCAGTGATTACGGCTGCACAATCCGATCACTACTTGATTCAGCCACATCATGTAAGGGGATTATCTTCTATTCTTTTTCTCGACTTAAGTATTCCTCAAGTAATTGATCCCGAGGTAAATTCAATGGAGGGACTTTTGTTATATTCCGTTGATGATATTTCAACTTTTCATAACGATATCATTAAGCAACGTCACCTCGAAATACCAAAAGCGGAAATTATTTTGGAGAACTATATCGGGAAATTAATGGAGTGGCAGAATGTGTTTTTCAAAAGAGATACGATTCGCTCCTATAAAGACAGAATGGGACAATTTCTTTCTAACGAAAAGAATCAATCTAAATCTATTGAGAAAACATTCTCCCGATTGATTCAACAAATAAAGTTGGAAGGCTATAGTGGTTGTTCTGTTATTGAATCTATCAACGAACTTATTGCTCTTGAGAGATGAGTGCTCCGAAAGTGATTCGCATTGGTACACGTGAGAGTGCACTAGCCTTATATCAGGCAAGAGAAGTTCAATCCAAATTCGATAAGTCGATCCAAACCGAAATAGTTGAAATCACTTCTGATGGTGATATTGATTTGCAAACTCCCTTGTATGAAATGGGCATACAGGGAATTTTTACCAAATCGTTGGACATTGCATTGTTGAATGGAAAAATAGATGTGGCCGTTCATTCCGCAAAAGATATTCCTACCAAACTGGCCAAAGGACTTATTATTTGTGCGTTGTTGGAAAGAGGAACGACTCATGATTGCCTAGTTCTTCCATCTGGAATAAAATTGTTTGATCAGGAAGGTGCTAAGATAATTGCATCGAGTAGTTTGCGCAGAAGATCACAGTGGCTTCATCGCTATCCGCATCACCAGATGGAAAATTTGCGCGGTAATATTCAAACGCGATTAAAAAAAGTAGATGCTTCCAATTGGAATGGAGCCATCTTCGCGCAAGCCGCAATTGAACGATTGAATATTACTTCGCATCATTTTATTTCGTTGGATTGGATGTTGCCTGCGCCCGCACAAGGCGCGATGGCTGTGGTGTGTAGAGAAGAAGATTCGGAGATTAGAAAAATCTGTGAAGCAATTAATCATAAGCCAACAGAAATTTGTGTAACAGTTGAGCGCGATTTTTTAGCAACACTGCAAGGTGGTTGTGCTGTGCCGATCGCTGCCAACGCAAAATTGGAAGACAACAAAATTCATTTAAAAGGAAACATCTTTAGCTTGGATGGAAAGAACAAATCAGAAGTTGATTTGTTCTTCGAACTTGAGCAAGCAAAAGAGGCAGGCAAATTAGCGGCAGCAGAAGTATTACGAAAAGGTGGTGAACCGATACTAAAAGCCTTCCGGTCAATATCGTGAACCCAACAACTCATATTGTTTCGACAAAGAAATTGACAGTTGATCAAATTTATCACTTTGAATTGAATGGCATTAAGATCACTCAAGCAGATTTTATAAAACGCACTATTCAACTTCCGAATGAGTTGAGTACTTCTGAAATTGTAAAGGCAATAGTGATTACGAGTAAAACAGGAGTAAAAGCATTTCTGGAAATCGTGGATAGATTAAAGCTTAACATCTCTCAATACAATGTTTATTGTATTGAGTTGGCTACTCATCAAAAGGCATTGAAATACAATTTCAAGATTAAAGGTGTAGCAAAGGATGCTGATTTACTGGCAGAAGAAATTTTGAAAGACAACTCCATTCAAACGGTGACATTTATTTGCAGCAATATGAGAAGAAATGACTTGCCAAATAAATTGCGCACCAATGGAATCAAAGTAAATGAAGTGGTAGGATATAATACGGAATTGACTCCTGAAGAAATCAAGGAAAATTATTCTGGAGTTATTTTCTACAGCCCAAGTACCATTGATAGTTTTCTTAGGTTAAATAAAATAAATGATGCAGTTGCTTTTTGCATTGGCAAAACTACGGCTCATCATGCAAAGCAAGCGGGCTTTGAAAAAATTGAAGTGGCAGAAGCAACATCGATAGACGAATTAATAAAAAAAGCTATTCTATATTCTAAAAAATCAGTTAATGCTTAAAAACGATTTATTATTAAAAGCTCTTCGTAAGGAAAAAGTATCGCGCCCACCAGTGTGGATGATGCGCCAAGCAGGAAGATATTTGCCGCAATACATTGAACTCAGAAAGAAATACGATTTCTTCACACGCGTGCAAACACCTGAGTTGGCTTGTGAAATAACGCTACAACCCGTTGATATTATTGGTGTGGATGCTGCGATTATTTTTTCAGATATTTTGGTAATCCCCCAAGCCATGGGCATGACGGTGTTGATGGAAGAGGGCAAAGGTCCACTGTTGCCAAAAGTAATTGCCTCACAAAATGATGTCGATCAATTGAACATTGATGTGGAAGGAAACTTGCAATACATGTTCAACGCACTATCGCTGACAAAACGTGAACTGAATAATCGCGTTCCATTGATTGGATTTGCCGGAGCGCCTTTCACTTTATTATGTTACATGGTAGAAGGAAAAGGCAGCAAAGGTTTTGAGAAAGCAAAAGCATTTTGTTTTACGCAGCCTGCCTTGACGCATAGCTTATTGAGTAAAATTACAGCAGCAACCATCGGGTATTTGAAAGCCCAACTTAAAGCTGGTGCTGATGTAGTTCAGATTTTTGATAGTTGGAGTGGCATGTTAAGTCCTGATGATTTCGATCAGTTTGCTGGAAAGTATTTATTACAAATTGCTGAAGCCGTTGCGCCACATGGCCCCGTGATTTTATTTCCGAAAGGAAGTGCTTCAGCATTGGAGTCATTATCAAAAAATACTGCTGTGTCTGGTATTGGTATTGATTGGAACATTCGCCCTGAGAAAGCAAGATTGGAAACTCAAGGTCGTGTTACACTGCAAGGTAATTTTGATCCGATCCGTTTGTTGATGCCGATTCCTGAATTAAAAAAAGAAGTTCACAAAATGATTAAAGCATTTGGCGTGCAAGCCTACATCGCGAATCTTGGTCACGGCATTGTGCCGCACATTCCAGTAGATCATGCCAAGGCTTTTGTGGATGCGGTAAAAGAGTATCAAGAGTAGAAATAGAATAGAATGGTATGGTGAAGGATCAGTTTGTTGAACACATTCAATCGCTGCAAAATAAAATTTGTGCAGGCTTCGAACAAATTAATGGTAAAGCGAAATTTATTGCTGACAAATGGGAGCGACCAGGAGGCGGAGGTGGAACAACGCGCGTCATCAGTAATGGAGCAATTTTTGAAAAAGGAGGAGTTAATATTTCTATCGTTCATGGAGAACTTTCTCCCACGGCAGCTCAGCAATTAAAGGTGGAAGGGCAGAATTTTTTTGCTGCTGGACTTTCATTGGTGATTCATCCACGCAACCCTATGGTACCAACAGTTCATGCTAATTGGAGATACTTTGAAGTGTATGATAAGAATGGCAAAATTTCTGATGCGTGGTTTGGTGGAGGCACTGACCTTACCCCATATTATTTAATAGAGGAGGATGTAATTCATTTTCATGCCACGCAAAAAAAATGCTGCGATGCATTTGATAAAAAACTGTTTTCTCAATTTAAAGCGCAATGCGATAGCTACTTCAGCAATCATCATCGCGATGGCGAGAGAAGAGGAGTGGGTGGAATATTTTTTGACCACTGTCGCGGGAGTGAAGAACACAGTCTCGACTTCTGGAAAGAGTTTACTGAAGCGAATGGAAATATCTTTTTAGATGGCTACTTGCCCATCGTGGAGAACCATAAAAATGATTCGTTCACCGAGGCAAATAAATATTGGCAAGATATACGAAGAGGAAGATATGTTGAGTTTAACTTGCTGCATGATAGGGGTACTTTGTTCGGTATTAAAACCAATGGAAGAACAGAAAGTATTTTAATGAGCCTTCCACCTACTGTTAGGTTTGATTATGATTATCAACCAGCTGCAGGGAGTGAAGAAGAGAAACTGTTGAAAGTATTGAAGCAACCGAAAGAGTGGGTGTAGTTGTTCCATCCCTACTGGATTGGACGGTTAAGCGGGATATAAAGTTACCAATATTTTGTCCCTAAAGGGACACGAGTTGCAGAATTAAATTTGAATGAAAGGAAATGACCTCAATGAAGTTCAATGAATGGTCGTTTAAAATGGTAGAGCTAAGGTAATAATGAAAGGGCTTAAAAGGACTAAAGCATATCCGATTAGACAATTAAATAAAAAATGACAGGTCTAAGTCCCGTTAGGGACGACATATTGGTAGAAATTAAATGTTAAAGAGATAGAGTCCCTTCGGGACGAAACATATTTAAGGAAATGGCTAATACATACACGCAAATTCATATTCAAGCAGTCTTCGCTGTTAAAGCGAGAATAGGTTTGATACAAAATGTGTGGAAGGATGATCTTTACAAATACATCACAGGCATTGTGCAAATACATAAACATAGAATGTTAGCGATTAACGGTATGCCTGATCACGTTCATGTATTTTTTGGAATGCTACCAACCCAATCTTTGTCTGATTTATTGCAAGACATAAAAGGTGGTTCATCAAAATGGATCAACAAAAATAAATTTATCAACGGTCATTTTGAATGGCAGGAAGGATATGGTGCTTTTTCTTATAGCAAATCGCATGTTGATCAAGTTATCAGCTACATTCGTAATCAGGAAGAGCATCACCGAAAGCAAACTTTTCTCGAAGAGTACAAGGATTTCCTTGAGAAGTTTGAAGTTGAATTTGATGAACGTTATATTTTTAAAGAACCTGAGTGAATTATAAGTATGTTATAATTTAAGTCCCGATAGGGACGAAGTATTGGTAGGAAATAAATCAGAATAATACACAAGTCCCGTAGGGACGAAACAATAAAGAGAATGATCAGACGCAACAGAATCCTCAGACAATCCGCTTCCATCCGCAGCATGGTGCAAGAAACAGTTTTAAAACCATCTGATTTTATACTTCCGGTTTTTATCACAGAAGGTGAAAAAGTAAAAGATGAAATTTCTTCTATGCCAGGGTACTATCGTTATTCAATCGATCTAGCTGTTGAAGAATTAAAAGAATGCTGGGCATTGGGAATAATGTGCTCATTGATTTTTGTAAAAGTGCCCGATGAATTAAAGGATAACACAGGCAAAGAAGCACTAAATGAAAACGGATTGATGCAACGAAGTGTGCGAGCAATAAAAAAAGCATTGCCCGACTTGGTGGTGATGACCGATGTAGCCCTTGATCCTTTTTCTTCATTTGGGCATGATGGCATTGTTGAAGGACAAGAAATTGTAAATGATAAAACCGTTGACGTATTGGCTA
>JAYVPS010000236.1:0-15456 GCA_043757225.1 Cytophagales bacterium
CAGGGCTGAACCGCTCCATTTCTTTCAGCATAAGAGCCTCTTCTAGAACTTAGATAATCATCTTGAGAAATATATTTATCCAAATCCGTCCATTGGTCAGCGGCTAGATATTTTGTCCCATCGGCATTATTGATGTCCTTAAGAGCAATTTCGCTTTGGTCTCTTGGGACATAAATTAAGTCATTATTTCCACCTGCATTATCTCCGTTCACATCACCTTGGTAAACGTAATTAAATCTGCCTGCTGGGCTAGCCGCATAGAAAATTCCTATCGAGGTAGCCATAAAATTCAAGTATTCTTTTCTGTAATTTACAGAAGCAATGATTCTATGCTTTGCCAAATTATTAAAGTAACCCAAAGCATCTGAATTAGGGCTTCCCGAAACCTGACGATCTCTCCATATTGACTGCGCTATTGATCCCCCGTCATTAACAGATTGAGCGTCTGTATAGGTATAAGCCACCATGGCGTCAATACCATTTCTAAAATTTTTCTTGAATTGAGCCGTAACAAAGTAGCTATAACCATTGTTGGTGTTACTCATCAAAATCGCATCAGTAACCTTAGTGTTAAGGCGTGTATTTGCTGTCGCGTTAGAGATTGCACTTGGGAAAGTCTTATAATAAATAGGTCGGTTATCTGCTCCCGCAGCATTATTTGGAACGTCTGGCAGGTTTATATTTCTATGATATACTGCATTAATATCTTTTGTGATAGCAAAGTCAAAAGATGCAAATACTCCTCCTGGCAATTTTTGGTCTACTGCAATATTGGTTCTCCAAACCTGAGGGAAACTGAAGTTATTATCTGTAACAGCCAAGTTATATGTAACGGCTGGGTTCGGATTATTTGCCGGTGCTACTGCAGCTGCACCAACAGGCCTGTAGGCGTTAACGTCCGGGTTGAATACTAGATTAGCAACTGTTGCGCCTGAAAGAGACTGAGAACCAAACAAAAGACCATTATTACTTGCTTGGTTTGAAATCCAAACATAAGGAACACGACCTGTGAAGATTCCAGATCCGCCTCTAACCTGTGTTGAACGATCTCCCTTAACATCCCAGTTGAATCCAACACGAGGTGACCAGAGCAATTGAGATTTTTGAACCTTATCTGTTTCGATTATTTTTCCTTCAGAAAAGGTAAGTGCCGCGGCAGCATCATTTCTTCCAATGGCTGAATTGATATTAGGTTGATCAACCCTCAAGCCATAAGTTATATTTAGTTTTTCAGAAATTTGGAATTTGTCTTGAGCATAAAGACCCAATTGATAAGCGCTTACCTTTACTAAAGGAAATTCACCAGTAGCATTCGCTGCATATCCTAAATTGTACTGTCTTACTTTCCCAGTTGTTCCTGCAGCGCTAGCGTAGAAATCAGCTAATGAATTGAATTGGTAAGCACCATAGAAATTTGGATCAAATCCATTTTCGAATTGGTAAAATTCATTGTATGTTCCAACGGATACAGTATGCTTCCCTAAATAGAAATCAAAGTTATCTGATACTTGAAATACATTGCTATTCAAGATGTTAAATGCTGAGAATGGCTCATAACCGAAAGCCGTGAGATTGGCAGATGGGAGAGTAGCACCCACACCATTTCCAATATCCACTAATGGAAATACCTTGCTAGAAGTTGGTGTTTCTCTAAAATCTCTGAACGCTGTATATCCAATCTGGAATTTGTTTGAATATTTGTTTCCGAAGCTGCTATTCAATTCAGCAATTACCGAATTCAGATTATTGTTGATTCTATAATATGCACCCAAATATGGCAAACCAAATTGACCAGGTTGACGACCGCCTACAAAAGATCCACTATTGCTTGGCGGAACATCTCTGTACGACTCTAGATAGTTGTACTTGATAGAAAATTTATGCTGGCTATTAATGTTCCAATCTATTTTTAAGGTTCCCTTATCACTATTTTGTTTCAATTTATAGCTTTCATAAGACCCAGGATTATATCCATAAGTCTCTCCTAAAAATTTTGAAAGTGCATCTAAATCAGTAGCCTGAACTTGGGATACTGTACTTCCTGAAGAGCCATTTCGGGTTGCCGAATAAAGCGACCCAGGTGAATCTTGCCTTTCGCTCTCATAGTTTGCAAAAAAGAAAAGCTTATTTTTAATGATTGGGCCACCAATCCTGAATCCAATGTTACTGAATGAAAACTCACTATAAGGGCTGGTCACTCCCGAAACTTTATCACCAACTAATCCTTGGCTACGAGTAAAGCCGTAGACAGAACCAGTAACATCATTTGTGCCGCTGCGAGTTACTACATTAATACCCGCTCCGGTGAAACTCCCCTGTGATACATCATAGGGTGCTATGGAAGTAGAAATTTGATCTACTGCATCCAAACTAATGGGCTGAGAGTTAGCTTGACCTCCAACTGCGCTTGCTAAACCGAAGGCATTATTAAAAAGAGCTCCATCCACAGTAATATTATTGAACCCATCGCTGCGGCCACCGAAACTAAGCCCGTTAGCCTGAGGGGTTAGTCTCAAATAATCATTAAAACTCCGGCTCAAAGTAGGGAGTCTAGTAATTTGTTGATTTGATATATTAGTAGCCGCACCAGTTCGCTCAGAATTTAGAACCGGATCAATGGTAGCACTAACAATAATTTCGCTTAGCTGGGTTCCTTCGTCAGCTAATTTGAAATTAACATCGGTAGCATTACCCAATGTTAAATAAACACCATCTTTATCTTGGGTGGCAAAACCAACAAATGAAGCCGTTAGTTTATAAGGGCCACCAATACGTGCATTAGGAATGACATAACCTCCGTCTGTTCTAGTAGAGGTTCCATACTGAGTCCCAGAGGGAGTATGAATCGCGATTACGTTTGCCCCAGGGAGAGCTTGCCCCTTCTGGTCTTTGATAAAGCCTGTGATCGTGGCATTCGTTACACCTTGAGCCCATGTCCCTGCAATGGCTGCAAGAATAAGCACCATAGTTAATAGTAATTTTTTTCTCATAAGCATATATTTAGTGGCGCAAAAGTATTCTTTTAGGATTACATATAAATATCCTTTACTATTAATTCTTTCTCGTATTTTCTTAACAATTTAATAAAATCATTAAGACCGTTTATCCTTATTCAGCTTGACGAAAACCTTAAAAAGAGGCTATTTGAAACCGTTAAAGTTATACTTCAATGAAAAAATTATCCTTAAGCCTGTTTTGTTTAACAATTCTGGTAAATACCTATTCTCAGATCGATCTCTCTTATTATTTGCCTGGCAAAACCCAGTTAAATCCGGCCATCCCTACTCCTCAATCCATTATCGGGCATCAAGTGGGCGAATGGCATATTACCCACGATCGGTTAGTGAATTATATGATGGCCTTGGATAAGGCTTCTGACCGCATTTCGCTTGAAATAACAGGCCAAACTCATGAAAGTAGGCCGTTGCTGTTGCTTACTATTACCACTCCCAAAAACCATCAAAACATTGAAGCCATCCGAAGCCAACATGCTTTGCTTAGCGACCCGGCTAAATCTGCTGGGGCGGATACTAAAGGTATGCCCGCGGTATTTTACATGGGGCACAGTATCCATGGCAATGAAGCCAGTGGGGCAAATGCTTCTCTTTTAACAGCTTATTACTTAGCGGCAGCACAGGGGCCGGAAATAGAGGATTATCTCAACAACACCATTATTCTTTTTGACCCCAGTTTTAATCCGGATGGATTGCAACGATTTTCGAGTTGGGTCAATTCGCGTAAGAGCAAACTACCGAATGCTGACCCCAACGATGCAGAACACAATGAAGCATGGCCTGGTGGACGATTCAATCATTATTGGTTTGATTTAAATCGCGATTGGTTGGTGGCACAGCATCCCGAATCGCAAGCACGCATAAAAAAATTCCATCAATGGAAACCCAACGTACTTACCGACCATCATGAAATGGGTACCAATGCTACTTTCTTTTTCCAGCCTGGTGTTCCTTCGCGGATGCACCCACTCACACCGGAAAAAAATTTAGAGTTGACCAAAAAGATCGGAGCCTATCATGCAAAAGCTCTTGATGAAATCGGTTCGCTCTACTATACGCAAGAAGGCTACGATGATTTTTATTATGGCAAGGGCTCTACCTTCCCCGATGTGCAGGGTGCAATCGGTATCTTATTTGAGCAGGCAAGTTCACGTGGGCATGCCCAAGAGAGCGTGAATGGCGTACTGCGTTTTCCATTTACTATTAGAAACCAATTTACCACCGCCTTAAGCACGTTGAAGGCGGTGAATGAGATGCGCGTAGAGTTATTAGAATATCAACGTGATTTTTACAAGACCACTTCTACCGAAGCCACCAAAGATCCTGTAAAAGCTATTGCCATCAATTCAAAAGACAAAATGAAGCTTTTCCATTTTGCTGAGATGGTAACCCGCCAAAACATTGATCTCCACAAATTGACGACTAACCAAACCATCAACGGCAAAAATTTTGAAGCAGAAGGCAGCTATCTTATTTCACTTAATCAACCGCAATACCTACTTATCAAATCTATGTTTGAAAAACGGACGCAGTTCAAAGACAGTCTGTTTTATGATATCTCAAGTTGGACGCTTCCCCTTGCTTTCGGAATTGAATATGAGGAGGTAAAAACACCACCTGTCTTAGGCGAAAAAGTTGTCGAGTTAAAAATGCCCGAAGGAAAAATTATTGGAAAAGGAGATTATGCTTACGTGATTGAACCTTTCGGCTACTATGTGCCTCGTGCCACTTATCGATTGTTGAACAAGAGCATTCGCACGAAAGTAGCTACCGAACCTTTTTATGGAGATGGAAGAAAATTTGAACGCGGCAGCCTATTGATTTCAGTGGACAACCAAGAAAAAACGCCTGACCAAATTCAGGTGTACATGAAAGAGATTGCTGAGAAAGACGGGCTGGATGTTTTTGCTCTCAGTACGGGATTGGATTTTAAAGGTGTCAGTTTGGGCAGTCCTTCGTTTCTTACTTTGAAGAAACCTGAAATTGCTATGCTAGTTGATGTCGGTGTTTCAGCTACTGATGCGGGAGAGCTCTGGCATTTGCTAGACGTCAGGTTTCAAATTCCTGTTACACTATTACCAATTACCACCCTCAATTCTGCTAACATTAATCGCTACAATACTCTCATTTTTCCGGAAGGTGCCTTCACTTCAATCTCTGATGCCACAAAAGATAAATTAAAAACATGGACACAAGCAGGTGGTTTAGTCATTGGGTTCGAGACAGCAATCAATTGGTTCACAACATCAGGGTTAGCAAAGTTCGATGTAAAAAAAGAAGATGAAGCAGCCAAAAAAGATCCTTCGAAACCAAAACCTTATGCTGATATTGAGGAAAATCGCGGAGCACAGGAAACCAGTGGAGCCATCTTCGAAGCAGATGCTGATCTCACCAACCCACTGCTCTATGGATACACCAATCCAAAAATTTCGCTATTCAAGCCAAATAACATTTTCATGCAGAAGGCAACGGGTTCTTATGCAAATCCACTCACCTACGGAAATTCTCCGTTGATTAGTGGATACATTTCTAAGCCCAATTATGCAAAACTCAAAAATTCTTCTTGTCTGGGGATATCTGCCTTGGGAAGAGGCCGTGTAATTGGCTTTACAGAAAACTTAGCTTTTCGTGCATTCTGGTTTGGTACAAATAAAATTGTGATGAATGCAATTTTTTATGGGCCGTTGCTTAGTGGCGATGCTGGAAGGTAATGGAAATCAGTATTCGGTAAACTGGTAAAAAGGTATTCGGTAAACGGTAAAAAAGGTATTCGGTGAGCGGTAAAGAGGTATCGGTAAACTGGTAAAGAGGTATCGGTAAACTGGTAAAAAGGTATTCGGTAAACGGTAAAAAAGGTATTCGGTGAGCGGTAAAAAGGTATTCGGTAAACGGTAAAAAGGTATTCGGTAAACGGTGATCAGTATGGAATACGTAGAGAGCTTTAGGGAATTGGAAGTGTATAAAATTTCGAGGCAGTTATCGAAAGTAATTTTTGATATAACTAAAAAATTCCCGAAAGAGGAGATGTACTCACTAACCGATCAAGTGAGAAGGTCTTCTCGATCAGTAGGTGCTCAAGTTGCTGAAGCGTGGGGCAAAAGAAGATACGAAAAACACTTTATCAGTAAGCTAACCGATGCCGATGGTGAACAACTCGAAACACAACATTGGATTGAAGTTGCCCTAGATTGCGGATATCTTACCAAACAACAAAATGATGATTTACTAAAACAGTGTTTTTCAATTGGACGAATGATAGGTTCAATGACTGCAAAATCTTCTTCCTTTTGTAAACCCTAGTGGCGTAGAGGTAAGCGGTGTTCAGTAAGAGGTATTCGGTAAGCTGTAAACGGTAAAACGGTAAGCGGTAAGAGTCACCGAATACTGATTATCTGTTTACCGAATACTGATTACCGACTACCGATTACCGTTTACTGAATACTGATCACCAATTACTACCTAACCTACCTATCCTTAAAAATCACTAGTTTTGTCAAACGCTCCACACATTGCAACGCAAATTTTTTCCGTTAGATAAAAATTACCTCCTCGAAGAAGCGCAATTGTGCCTTCAAGATTCGTTGCTTCATCAATTGGTGGAAAACGTAAAAGAGGCCTATAAACAAAAACATAACCCATTGGGCCTGGCCGATTCGTTCAGCTCAAAAATTCAACGTTATCAAGGCAAAAACATAAAATCCCTTTCTGATTTCTACTTAACCCTAGCGGCTGTTTACCGTTACAAATGGGGCCATAGCCAATTGGAGTTTCTTTGGGATGGAATTGATCATAGTGAAAAATATAAATCAGATTGGTCTGCGTTTTTTGAAAAGTGTATTGCACGCTTTTGCCAAGAAGAACTATTCATCCAAGCAGTACTTGACCTCACCGTTTTTGTTCCGGAAACTCCCACTGACTTAGCAGGAAATCGTATGAACCATTTCATGCTTCAGTACTTTGAGGTGAAGATGCATAAAAGTAAGGGAATCGTGGCTATGAAGGTGGCTTAAGGGTAAGGCCATAGGGGATTCTCACTTGAAGACGCAATTACTTTAACCGGAAGCTTTAGCTTGAGGCCAGTGGCCATAGGATTCCGTCAAAAAATAGCCAATATCCAATATTCAAAATCTGGCTTCAAAAGTCTACCTTTGAATACCAACCACACACCTATGAGAAAAATATTTATCCTCACGAGTATTTTAGTAGCTGCACTTATTCTTGCTTGGGCTTATTTCTGGATTGAGGCCCTATTCGCTTTCATTATTGTTGGCCCCCTGATTTACATGGGCGTGGCTGACATGATTCAAACTCAACAATCCATTAAACGCAATTTCCCTTTGTTGGGCAGGCTTCGCTATGTGTTTGAAGACTTGCGTCCAAAAATTCAACAGTACTTCGTAGAGTCAGATACCGATGGCGCTCCAATCAATCGTAACGAGCGGTCAGTCATTTATCAGCGAGCAAAAAAACAAATCGATACGATTCCATTCGGCACCCAGTTAAATGTCTATTCTGAAGGGTACGAATGGATGACGCACTCTATTGCACCCAAAGATTTTCATAAGGTAGATCACAACCCTCGCGTAAAGTTTGGCGGCAAAGATTGTAAGCTCCCCTATGACATGAGTGTATTAAATGTATCAGCCATGAGCTTCGGGTCACTCAGTCAAAATGCTATTCTGGCATTAAATGGCGGAGCAAAAATTGGCGGATTTGCGCACAACACGGGCGAAGGTGGGTTGAGTCCTTATCATCTTCAACCCGGTGGCGATATTATTTGGCAAGTGGGCACGGGCTACTTTGGAGCCAGGACCGAAGACGGGAAATTTTCCGATGAAGCATTCCGCCAAAATGCAACCAAGCCAACGGTGAAAATGATTGAGATCAAACTTTCTCAAGGAGCAAAGCCGGGGCATGGTGGAATTTTGCCTGCCGCCAAGAACACACCCGAGATTGCAGCCATACGTTTAGTTAAAGCTGGCACTACCGTGTTCTCACCACCCTTTCATAGTGCGTTTTCCACTCCTACTGAATTAGTTTTATTTATTAAAAGACTTCGTGAGCTTTCAGGCGGGAAGCCTGTTGGCTTTAAACTTTGCATTGGCCGCAAGACAGAATTCCTGTCCATCTGTAAGGCTATGGTACAACTTAACACCTACCCAGATTTTATCACAATCGATGGTGGCGAAGGTGGCACAGGTGCTGCGCCCCCGGAGTTCACAAACTTTGTAGGCATGCCTTTGCTTGATGCATTAGCTTTCGTGGATAATGCACTACGCGGATTTGGCATCAGAAATGAAATGAAATTGATTGCTTCCGGCAAAGTACTCACAGGGTTCCATTTGGTAAGAGCTATGGCACTCGGTGCCGATACATGCAACTCTGCCCGAGCAATGATGATGGCCTTGGGTTGTATCCAAGCACTTGAATGTAATAAAAATACATGTCCTACAGGCGTGGCCACACAAGATCCCTACTTTATGAAAGGACTTGTAGTAGAAGACAAAAAAGGGCGTGTGGCAAACTTTCACAAAAATACTGTCGAAAGTTTTGTTGAACTGATCGGTGCTGCCGGTCTTGACCACCCTGACAAAATAAATCGCAGTCACGTTTATCGTAGGGTTTTCATGAACATGGTAAAAACCTACGGAGAAATTTATCCTACCATCCCTGACGGATGTTTACTAGAAGGTGGCGATGTGCCTTTTGATTTTGAAGAATACATGAAAGGGGCAAGTGTTGAGATGTTTGAGGTGGTTTAGGAAAAACATCCGTTAATTCAACGTTAGCTATACAATTCTTAGTAAAATAGAATTTGCAGCTCAACGGTTAGAATCCTAAGAAATAATTGAGGAATAAACCATTTGTCTTTATGCAAATGTATGCTCAGCCACCGGTTACATTGCCCCCCAACCGTTACTGCAAAATAGGCTAGAGATAGCTTCTTAAATGCTTTGTTATAGAAATATACTCCTGATATAGTCAGCCCTTTTTTATTAATTTGCATACCCTAAATTGAAATCATTCTAATGACTAAGATATTTAAAATCATAACCTGCTTAATTTTTGTTTTCATCAGCTCAATTACACTTGCTCAAACTGTTCTTGATCAAAAAATTGATGCCTCCGCAAAAGGCAAATCGCTTCAAAGCTTTCTTGAGAGCATAGAAGGCAGGCAATCGGTTCGGTTTTATTTTCTATCTGACTGGTTTACGAATATAACCATCGAGAAAGATTACCAAAATCAACCCCTTAGGTTAATGCTCGATGACCTATTTTTAGGTAGCGATTTTAACTATCTAGAGTTTAATAACAATACCATTGTTTTTGTAAAGGATCCCAAACAGGCTATTCAAAGGAATATACTTCTAACGGATGCTCAGCACGAGCGAAAGAAAATACAAAATGTTCAATTTGGGGATGCCAAGAATACCAACTCAACCCAAAAAATTACCGTTAGCGGAACGGTAAAGGGAAATAAAAATGGTGAGCTCCTTATAGGCGCAAACATTTATTTTACTAACCTGTCAAAAGGCGTATCTACAAATACTGAAGGTAAATTTGTATTACAAGTACCGGTCGGAGAATATGTTATCAACTTTTCTTACTTGAATCATGAAGAAAAGGTAGTTAGCCTGAAAGCATATCAAGATGGAGAACTGAATATAGAGTTAGATGAAAATCCAACGGTTCTGGAAGAAGTCGTAGTACAAGATCGGGCACATCGCGATGCAGTAACCAGTAACATTGGTCAGATTCAGATCAACATGAAAGAGATAAAACGATCGCCTAGTTTTTTGGGAGAAGTTGATATAATTAAACAAATACAAGTAATGCCAGGTGTGACTACCGCAGGCGAGGCCGCATCAGGTTATAACGTTCGTGGAGGAAGTGTTGATCAGAATCTAATTCTGTACGATGGCATACCAATTTTTAATAGCTCTCACGCCTTTGGCTTTTTCTCAGCATTTAATTCCGAAGCGATTCGTGATGCCACTTTTTATAGAGGAGGCATCCCTGCAGAATATGGAGGAAGAGTTTCTTCTGTTCTGGATATTCGGTCAAAGGAAGGTGATTATGAAAAATGGAAAGGCGGAGCAGGCATTGGGTCTGTAACCGGCAACTTTCATATTGGGGGTCCGATTATAAAGGATAAAACTTCAGTTGCGGCATCTATCCGAACTACCTATTCAGATTGGTTGATTAACTCGATTCATACCAACTATGTTGACCTTCGAAATAGTACCGTAACTTTTTACGATGCCTCTTTTAAGTTGACGCATAAGTTTAGCAACAATACCAAAATTTCTTTCTCCGGCTACTCCAGCCAAGATAAATTTCGCCTTCAAGGTGATACCGCGTATCGCTGGAATAATCTTTTAGGTAGCGCGCAAGTGGATCATATTTTCTCGCCCAGACTCAACGCTTCTTTACAAATTGGCTATGGATCTTATAGCTACGAGGTTGAGGATAAAAATCCTGCTAATGGATTCAATCTTTCCTATGCGATAACCTATCCGTCCTCTAAAATTAATTTCAACTATCATGCAGGAAAACACAAACTATCGTTCGGCCTTCAAGGTACCTATTATGGTTTCGATCCAGGCTCACTTAAGCCAATTTCTTCTGAGTCCATTGCCAAGCCTATTCAAATTGAACATCAACAATCGCTAGAGTCTGCTGCCTATCTTGGAGATAATATCTCCATCAGCGAAAAAATAAATATAGAAGCCGGAGTGCGATTTTCTATGTTCACTTCCATGGGGCCAGGCACTGTAAATATTTACAAGGCTGGCCAGCCTATTGAGCTTAATAATCTGACCAATACAATTCCCTACGCATCAGGAGAGCCCATTAAGACATATAACGGCCTAGAGCCGCGTTTATCTTTTCGATATACTCTCTCCCCAACTTCCTCAATAAAGGCAGGGTACAACAGGATCTATCAATACCTGCATCTAGTTACCAATACAACAGCCATTACACCCGTTGATATTTGGCAACCCAGTGGCACTTATTTTAAACCACAATTGGCTGATCAGTACTCTTTTGGATATTTCCGTACTACCAAAAACAAAACTTACGATATGTTCACCGAGGTTTATTACAAAAAGATAGATAACATATTGGATTTTAAGGATGGCGCAAAACTATTATTGAATCAGCAAATTGAAACCGATCTTTTACAAGGCTTCGGCACTGCATACGGAATAGAAACGCAAATCTCTAAAAATTTAGGGAGGCTAACTGGATCCTTAAGTTATACCTATTCACGATCGCTCCGAACAATTCAAGGCCCCACTGCTTCGGAGTCAATCAACAATGGAAAAGAATATGCATCTAATTTCGATCAGCCTCATAATGTAAATATTTCTTGGAAGTATAATATCTCGCGCAGGTATTTTTTTACTGGTAGTTTCACCTACCGCACCGGAAGACCTATTACCACGCCCCTTTCGGGATTCGTAATTGATAATATTGGGGTCTCTAATTTCTCTAATCGTAATGAGTATAGGATACCAGACTACCATCGCCTTGACATAGCCCTCGTTTTAGAAGGGAGTCACAAAAGGAAGAAATTATTTGACGGAACTTGGATTTTCTCGGTTTACAATGTTTATGGCCGAAAGAATCCGTACACAATATTCTTTAAGGAGGCCTCCAACGGTACACTAGTTCCTTATCAACTATCTATAATTGGTACTGCCCTTCCCTCCATTACTTACAGCGTAAAATTTTAAAATGAATAAGAGCCCGATTAAGATTCTGTATTGTTCGGCAACTAAGACTATGCCTCTGCTAAGGGTTAACTCTGACTGAAGTTCTGACAAAAATATCAAGTGCCCATAAATGCTATTAAATTTTTAAAATTAATTTTATTACTTTCATGAGAAGATCCCTTATTTTATTTGTTGTGTTGCTGATTGGTGACTCCTGCAAAGATCAAATCGATTTTAATTCACCAGATGCTGCATCACAGCTTGTGGTAGACGGCTTCATTACAGACAGCCCAGGTCCATATACAATAAAGCTGACTCGTACCAAAAAAATTCTCGATTTTACATCGTCCAAAACAGTCTCTGCCAGCTTAGTCGCTATTTATGACAATGTAGGTAATTCAGAAGTGCTAACGGAAACAAGCCCCGGCATTTTTCAAACTAAGGCTAATGGGATTAGGGGTGTTATTGGGCGAGAATATTATACAAGAATTGAAACAAGGGACGGTAAAATATATGAATCCATTCCCGAAAAATTAGTGTCTGCCGGTTCTATAGAAAAAGTATATTACACGTTCGAGAAATTCAGTGTCGATAACGGTTCACCAAAATATCAATTTAGAATATTTCTTGATTCAAAAGGCGATGTTGAAAATCAATATCGATGGAAATTTATTGCTACCTACAAAGTTCAAACCAGCCCCGAATTGCATACAACACTTGTTGGCGAAGCCCGTCTGGCAGATCCTCCAGCTTGTAGTGGCTATATAAAAGATGGGAAATCAGGGGGAATTAGGTATGTAAACCCTTGCACATGTTGTACATGCTATGTGAGTATCATTAAGCCCAAGGTTAGTACCTCACAAGTTCTTTCAGATGGTCAATTTAAAGGCGTAGAGATGGGCGCAGTACCCATTGATTACTGGATTTTCTCCGAAAAAGTTCAGGTTGAAATTAGACAATACAGCCTATCGAAAGCAGCTTCCAGGTACTGGGCAACCGTGCAAGCCCAAAAAGATGGAGCCGCCAGTCTGTTTCAGCCCGCTGTTGGCAAAGCGGTTTCCAACCTTATTGTGAAGAATGGCTCCGATGAAGTGCAAGGTCTATTTTCTGTTTCTTCGGTTGCTTCACAAACCATTTTTTTAACGGTTAACGATATTCCATTAGGCCCAACTATTATTCCTCCTGCCCCCCCCGGTGCCCCAGAATCCTGTAATCTTGCTTACTCGAATTCAACAACCCAAAAACCCATAGATTGGTAATGAAAAAATTAACTCTACTATTTTTGGGAATCTCACTACTTGGTGCCTGGGCTCCTAGCGATGATTTCCTAGCAAAATTATCAAGCAAACTGGAAAGCTATAATCAGTTAAGGCCGGCTGAACACTTATACCTGGCTTTTAATCAAGACAAGTTTGCCGAATCTGACACCGTCTATTTTAGCGCTTACCATTTAGACTCTGACTTGCTTCCGAAAAAAGGAAAAAAAATTGTTGTACTTGGATTAGTAAATGCTAAAGGCGAATTGATTAACAAAATCAACTTCAGCATTCAAGATGGCCTAGCAAGCAATCAATTAGCAATTCCACAACAAGTAAAACCTGGTATTTATACTTTAGTGGCTTTTAGACCAAATGCAAATTCCGAAAACTCAATCTTGTTTTCCAAAGAAATAGCCATTGTTACAAAAACAAAAATTTTGGCAAAAGAAAATAAACTAAAAAAAGTTGAGTTCTATTTTGAAGGAGGCCATTTTATAAGCGAAGTCGCTAATCATATTATCATTCGCTCTGACTATAAAGGTGCTGGCATTATCAAGAATGAAAAAAACGAAGAAGTAGCAAAATTTATTGTTAATCAAAATGGCATTGGCAGCGTTACCTTTACGCCAAAGATTGGTAGTACTTATCTGGCAGAGATAGAAGACAACTCAAATAAATACCCAATAAAAAATGCAGAAGCCGAGGGATTCACTCTTCTAATATCAACCCCAAGTGAATCCAAATCAAAAAAAATTCTAGTCTCAGTACCTGTACAATCTAGCTTAGTAAAGCAAGAAAGTTATCTGGTGGTAATGAATAAAAGAAAAATAATCTATTCTAGCCCGGTAGCTGTCGATAGCAACGGTAGTTTCTCCGTGACTATACCGGATGAAAATATCGCCAATGGATTAACACAAGTTCTCGTGTTTGACAAAAACGCAAATATTCTTGCGGAAAGAAAAATATTTACTAACTATCCAAAGGTAACGGCTACCCTTGAGCTCTCTAAAAAAGAATATGGCCAGCGAGAAAAAGTACCCGCAGAATTGACCCTTCGAGATCGTTATGGCAATCCCATACAGGGCACCTTCTCAATTTCAGTTGCTCAAAATGATCCTTCATTCAAGCAATCCTTTTCAATGGCAGAAGATATTTTACTAAGCGAATTCTTTCAGACCACTAAAAATGAATGGCCTGCTCTTGCTGGAGATCGCCTTTCTACGATTAATGATTTCCTAATAACAAAAAATTCAAATATTGTGCCCTGGGGCGAAGTGATTAGCGATAACCCAATCAACCCTCGAGCGGAGGCACATAATCTAAGTTTAAAAGGTAGGGCGGTGTACAGAAACTCTCTGAAGCCAGTACCTGACTCTACGCATATTATAGGCTATTTACAAAATACAATGATTGGATACGAAGCCAGGACTACTAAAAACGGCAACTTTCAAATGCAGTTCCTATTTGACTTTTGGGGCAAGGATGAAGTATTTTACCTTATGGAATCTAATGAAAAAGAGCTTTCAGAACCTTATCTCATTATCCCCGATTCGTCTTCATTCTCAATCAAATTTAATGGAAGAAGTATGACCTATATTACTACCGACTCATTAGATGGGTACGGTGAATATTCTTTTAAGAAAAAAATAGTTAATGAGTCGTTCAACTTTTTTTCGGCCAGTCAAAATCAATCCGTGGCTTCATTGAATTTGAATGATAAATTTGAAGAAGAAGCTATGGGGACTGACCTCATGGTAAACGTACAAGATTATGTTGTGTTCCCAACCATGGCAGACCTCATTCATGAAGTGATACCATTCTTAGAATATAGAAAAAAAGGAGACAAGAATTCAATACGATTATTAATTAACAAAAAGACAAACTATGTTCGTCCAAAAAGTGAACCTCTTTTTGTTATTGATGGTGCCTTGACCAAAAACAAAGATTTCTTCTTAAGCTTAAAACCCATTGACGTTATCTCGATCAAAATAATTAACGATGCTAATAAATTAAGTCACATGGGTGTTTTGGGAAAAAACGGTATCGTATTGGTGGAAACAAAAAGATCCTTGACTTCGAAGGTAGAAGAAAACAGTACTCTCTTAAAAACTGAGGGGCTAAGTAAATTCATTCCTTTCCGCTCGAAAGATTATTCTTCCATTAGTGTTTCATCTTCTAGATTACCTGACTTTCGTTCAACGCTTTATTGGAGTCCAACTAATGCTGTTACTATTTATGGTAAGTCAACTATCAATTTCTATTCTTCAGATGATCTCGGAAAGATGAAAATTTCAGTAAAAGGAGTAACCAAACAAGGGGAGCCCTTTGAGGCGGAAGCTTTTTTTGATGTGACCTTCAATAAATAAGGGATCACATTTATTTTCTGGGGAGCAGCTCATTGGGCAAAAAGTTTTTCCAATCTAAAGAGGAAGAATTTTACATCTGTGACGCCTCTCAAATTAG
>JAYVPS010000237.1:0-15393 GCA_043757225.1 Cytophagales bacterium
TTGCAGCGTAAAGCACGAAGTGTGTTGGGAGTGTGTGTGGACGGACTTGGAGCGTAAAGCCCGGTGGCCTTGCGTTTCGCTTGGCCATGCCCTAAAATCACAAAACTGTTGTACACGCTCCCTTACTTATGTAAATGTTCGTCATATTGCTTTTGTAAATCTTCAATAGTGTTGTCATAACCTACTTGATCTATAAAAGCAGATGGATTATAAACATCACCTGGCTGATGTTTGCTATGCAACTGAAACTGGCTTGCGTGCGAGGCTAACCAAATATCGAATGAAAGGGCTTTCATAGACCGTAAAGTGTATGCATAATCATTAGCTATATCGGTGTATGCTGTTATTTCAGCAAATTTTTTTTTCGTAACAATAGTGGGCATGTTTGCTATCAGTACCCTGTAGGATTTCCGCTCATCTTTTACCGCAAATAAAAAACTGTTAGAACCTTTTGTATGCCCAGGATGATGCAACATCATAAGTTGCATACCTCCTAACTGGATTGTATCGCCATCATGCAGCAGCCTGACGGGTTTAATAGGCCTAAACGTGCTGCCATGGCCGCCCAATCCGTAATCAGAACTTCCTCCGTCTTTCACCACTGCTAGGTCTCCTTCATTTACCATAAATATGGCGTTCGTTATTTTTTTAATAGCCGCCATAGCACCTAAATGATCGTAATGAGCTTGTGTGGTTAAAAGTATTTTGATGTCTGTCAGTCTAAAGCCCAATGTTTCAATATTCTTTTTTAGCTGATTGGCGGATGCTGCCAGCCCAGTATTGATGAGTATATTACCCTGCTCGGTAGTAATAAGATACGAAGCCAAGTCGTAACTGCCCACATAATATAGATTGCCCGCTATTCTAAATGGCTGATACGGCTTTGTCCATTCTTCATTAGCAGCTTTAGGTTCTTTTACCTTTTGCGCTGCTATTGAAAAAGCGATTGATAAAAAAATTACTACAGCAATGATTTTATGAAATACACATTTTAACATACACGAGATTTATAGCGTTAGTCAAAAGTATTTTATTGAGTGATCATTACAGCACTGCTGTTGAACTATATTTTTCTTTTACTGAAAACGCTGCTACCACTTGCGTGTCATGCTGTGAGTGTTTATTCGGAAGCAACAACCGGTAGTCTTTGGGTTGCAAGAATTATACTTTGGCTTACAGGTTTTAATTACTATCACTCCACCTTATCAAGCCTCCTTAACTTGACTGCCTTCCAACCTGTAACGGCCACTACGGCCAACGTCATCGCTCCCCCAAAGACTACCGAATTAACCACGCCCATTAAACGAGCGGCCAAACCGGATTCAAATGAACCAATCTCGTTGCTGGAGCCAATAAAAATACTGTTAACTGCGGAGACACGGCCTTTCATATTCTCAGGAGTAAGTGTGTGGATCAACGTGCTGCGTACAATCACACTCACACAATCAAACATGCCACTTAAAATCAAGAGAACCATCGAGAGCCAAAAGAGCGATGAGAGTCCAAAGCCAATCATGCAAAGCCCAAAGCCTGTCACACACCACAATAAAATTTTTCCAATATTTTTTTTGATCGGGTTGCGTGTAATGTAAAAGGCTATTACCAAAGCACCCGCTGCTGGTGCAGCACGCAGAAGCCCAACTCCGAGGGCGTCTACATGAAGTATCTGATCTCCAAAAAGTGGAATGAGGGCTACGGCTCCGCCAAAGAGGACAGCAAACAGATCCAGCGTAATCGCTCCAAGTATAACTTGATTTTGAAAAACGAATTTGATACCGGCTTTTATCTTATCAAAGATTCCTTGCTCTTCGCTGATTGAAGGTAAAGCACGATTAGGAATTAAAGTGTAGCAAACCAAACCGGCAAAAACGAGAACGATATCTACCGCATAGGCAGCTGTGATTCCATAAAAGCCATAGATCAACCCTCCGAGAGTGGGGCCTAGTACAGCGGCCCCTTCCCATAAGGTACTGTTCCACACAATGGCATTCTGATAAAGTTCACGATTCACCAGCTGGGGCATAAACGAAAAATTAGCAGGCGATAAAAAGCCGCGCGCAATGCCACTGACAAAAATAACAGCATAGATTGGAATAGCGCCATTATTCAAAATAAACGACCCCATGTTGATCGTGAAAAAAAATAATGCACCCGAACAAAGGGTTAAGGTAATTACACAGAATAAAATAATTTTCTTACGCTCAACAACATCCGCTAAGTGACCGGCATATAAAGAAACTCCAATGGCTGGAATAGCCTCTGATAAACCAATCAATCCTAACGAAAAAGCATCTTTAGTAATTTCGTATATCTGCAATCCTACTACCACGGCTTGCATCACGATGGCAACTGTAACAAATAGTCGCGCTAAAATAAAAAAACGAAAATCCCTTACTTGAAGGGCGGCATAAGGGTTGGACATTAATTAAACGATATAAAACGATATGGGTAAACGGTTACTGATCAAAAGTCATTAGCAAATTGAAGCCAACTAATGTCTATTTACCAACGACCAATAATTGATCAATCGCTTCAATAGCTTTTTTTCTTCTGGCTTCGCGCGCTCCAGAAATTTCTACTACCGGTGTTCCTGTTTGGTCTACCTCTTTTTTATAGATGTCCCAAAAGTGCTGTCGTTTGTCAGGATGTTCACGCATGGGGTCGTCTTGCCAGGGTATATCGATGTAGGTAAGCAAGAAGAGATCATATTTTCTGTCAGCCATCCGTAGAAGGATTTCTTTTTCGCACGTTCCGAACTTCTGCTCACTCCATACTTTTACTACGATCAAATTGGTATCGCAGATAAGGAATTTATTAGATCCGTAAAGCCACTCGTCTTCCATTCGCAGTTGACCATGAGCTATTTTAGCCAGGTCTTCTTGATGATAGTTCGGGCCAATTCTACTTAGATAGGCGCGCGCATATTCTTCTACCCAATTGGTTTTGTAATGCTCAGCCAAGAATTGCGACAAGTCTGTTTTTCCTGTGCATTCAGGGCCTATGACACAAACTTTTTTTATTTCAAGATGCGTTTCCTTTGCGGCTGACATGGCTTTTTTTCTACCAAAATAAGGATTTCAAAAGGAAACTCAAGTTTTTGAAAGTGCTTATTCTCAACGTCTGACTACTCTCCTAATCCGTCCATTAGGCGATCACCTTGACACTTCCTCTTCTTCAGGGCAACTGAGTAGCTAAGATTTAATTATCTTTCGCTTTAAAATCAGTTAAGTGAAGCGTAGAATCGCCCTAAAACAGATCGGAGTTGGCTTATCGGCAGGGGTATTGGCACCTCAGTTTTTTATCTCTTGTAAAAAAGATGACCCGGGACCAGAGGTGTCATACAATGGTAATGTTGTGGTAATTGGTGCCGGTGCAGCCGGATTATATGCGGCCGATATTTTACGATCGAAAGGAATTTCCGTAACGGTATTAGAGGCAAGTAGCCAGCCGGGGGGCAGAGTGCGTTCGCTGCGCAATCAAACAGAGAGTCAGTATCAAACTTTTGGCAATGATTCACAAGCTGACTTTCCGGTAGAGCTAGGGTCTGAGATTATTTATGGATTAAATTCATCGTGGGGAAAGATTACGACTGATTTGAGAATATCAACTGTTGATTTAGGAGAATCTTCAAAGCCTTCATATGTTTTAAGCAATCAGGCAAAGCCCGGTACTGATTGGCAAAGCGATGCGGATTTTAATGCAGTTCAGAATTTTATTAATGGGCTCCCTGCTTATTCGGGTGGCGGTACTATTCAAAGTGCCGCCAACGTAAGTACCCGTGCACAGGCTTTGCTCAATTCGCAAGGGGGTAATTTCTACGGATCTTCCAGCGACAAGATTGGAGCAAGCGGGATAGCCGAATCGTTGAAGGTCATCACTCATGATACCAAACAACTCACCATGCGATCCAACCCGCAGCAAGATGTATTGCTATCGCGATTTGTACAGGTATTGCCGAATGTAAAACTAAATACCGTAGTCAAGTCAATTGACTGGAGTGGTGATATCGTTAAAATCACTGATGCGAACGGAGGACAAACAACAGCTACTAAAATAATTATTGCGGTTCCGCTTTCAGTTTTGAAAAATGGGGAGATTACGTTCAATCCGCCTTTGCCCGGCTCTACGACAAGTGCTATTGCCAATTTTGGAATGGACTCATCCATTCGCCTAATTATGGATTTTAAAAAGAACTTTTGGGGCGTTGAAACGAGTTACATTTGGGGAGGCACTACCGTACCTCAATATTTTAACGCAGGCGCAGGGCGAAGTCAGTTTTACCGCACCATGTCTATTACCATTAACGGGCCAAAAGCAGACCAACTTTCCGCTTTGAAAAAAGAAAGCGAAAAAGATGAACAAAACTATGCGGCCATGTTACAAGTATTGGCAGAATTAGATGCAGTGTATGCAGGGCAAGGTACTCAGTTTGTAAGACGAGACTTGAACAATACAGATAATTCAAAGAATATTTTGCATCTGATTAAAGATTGGAAAAGAGATCAATTTATAAAAGGAAGTAATTCATATCCGTTAGTTGGTGCTACCAACCAGCATAGAAAAGATATGGCTACACCCCTATCTAATAAACTTTATTTTGCGGGAGAGGCTACGGATGCTACCGGAGATGCAGGAACAGTAAGTGGAGCTCTTAATTCCGCCTTTAGAGTTTCGGAAGAAGTTGTGAAGTCGATAACGGGGGCTTAATAGATATATGTTATTCCGGTTGCCGGATACCAGATAGTTTTCCAAAGCCTATGGCTCATTCACAAAATTCAAATTCCGCACCCCTGCAGCCCAATAAATAGTTGCTTTCATTTTCTCATATTCAGCCTTTAATTTTAGCAATTTGGACTGAGCTTGGATAAGCTTCTCTTGCTGCACGTTAATTTTAAATAAATCGCTTTCTCCGTTTTCTAAGTTGATTAGCTCTGCCTTGAGCAAGCGATCATAATTCTCTGCAACGGAAGTTTGGTGCACTAATATTTTGTTGGTGTTCACTATCTGATTGAAAACCGAATTCACTTGATTGATGATTTCGCGCTCAGCCTGTGTTTGCTCGTATTGTGTGCTTTGAATTTTGATTTTTGTTTGTGAGAGCTTCGCTCTTTCTTTTCTGAGCAGGATAGGTATGGAGAAGTCCAAACCCAATTTATAATCAGTTAGAAACCGAAATAATTGAAAGTCTCCATTTGGGCGAAGTGGTTGGTTGATAAAATTGTAGTTCAAGTCTACTCTTGGCTTCAAGTATTCTACTGCCAGTTTTCGATCTACTTCTAATTGATCAAGCTTTACCCTCAACTTCACCAATTCGGGATGGTTTTGCTTTGCTTGGAGGGTAAGTTCTTCTAATGTTTGAGTGGATAGAAGTTGGCCATCATTTTGAACTAGTACAGGTGCCACTTCGTCTGAAAGCTGAACGGGATAGCCAGCATTGTCCCAGAGATAATTAGAAATTTTTATACCTGTGTTTAAAAATTCTAAGTAAGATTCTTGCCTATCTACCAACCGTTGTTGCAGCGTGATCTTCGCTTGCACAGTATCAATGGCAGAGGCTTCGCCCAAAGAGTTGTCTAATTTTACGCGCCTAAAAATTTCTTGGGCAATTACGGCATTGCGGCCGAGCAGGCGATAATTGTAATACGCAAAATACCATTGCCAATAATCTTTGGCGGCATCTAGCATTATTTTGTTGATAAGCTTGACTTGCTCTGCTGTTGCCATTTGGGTAAAAAGTTTTGCTTGTTTAAGAGCAGCCCTTCGATCATCAGTAAATAATCCACGGCCCAATGGAAGTGAAACCCCAGTTGTTAATTGCGCATTATCAGATGAGCCGCCCACACTATTTTCCGGATCAATGAACGCGCCCGTATTTCTTTCATAACCAATTTTTGGATCGAGCGGAAACCATGTTGGCACGGTGAAAGAGGATGCCACCTTATTGTAATAGTTTTTACTATCGAACTCTTTGATGCTGAGTTGCGCGGCCACTTTGGGATCGAATGCTCCACGCGCCATGCGGATTTCTTGTTGAGCTATTTCGTTGAGCAAGCGCGTTTGTTTTACAATGGGGTGATACTGCAATATGGAGGCGTACATGTTCTCTAACGAAAATGCTTTCACACTATTGGGTAAAAGGAAAAGGGAATCGAGAGTGGTCTGTGCAGTAGAAGAGATATTCAGTCCAAGGAATAGAAAGAGTAGGGCTATGATTTTTTTGTAAGTGATTAGGTAGGCACGCACTAGGCCAGGGATAGAAGTGGAAAGCCCGAAGTGTGCTGGGTTTGTGTGCTGACGGACTTGAAACGAATAGCCCGACCGAGTGTGTGATGGTATGTGGACGGCCAACGAGTTGGCCGCACGAAAATTACAACATGGCGTTGAAGCATTTTCCATAATTACGTCTCTGCTTCTTTAGTTTCCTTTTTCCATTTTCGGGTCTTCCATTTGTGGCTCTTGATATAAACTTGGAGGAAACCCGTTGAGTTGTCGCCACAGTTCGAACCAGAGGCTCACATTATCTAACATGACCCAACCTTTTATGCCCGAGCCGTTGCGCAGTTGTTTGGGCCATACTTGATCTTTTTCATCGGGGATCACCAAAATCCGAAACTCGCCTGGCTTGGTGTTTACATAATCAATCACTTCTACCGTGCCGCCAAATGTGCCTACTGATATGCTTGGCCATCCACTGAATTGCAGCGCTGGGAATCCGTCAAACTCAATACGCACTCTTCTTCCCTTGCTGATAAGCGGAACATCCATTGCCTTCACGTGCATTTCCACTGCAATGTCGGTGGACTGAGGCATGATGGTGCAAACGGCTTCGCCTTCTTTGATGGTTCCGCCCAAGCCCGCTTGAGTCGCTTTTACCACATAGCCTGTCTGTGGTGCAAGAATAAAATACTGTTGGCTTCTGATTTCCATATTGGTAAGCTCGTTGCGGAATTTAGCAAGGTCTGCTTGTGTATCGAATTGATCAGCCAAGGTATTGTTGAGGTCTGATTCTGCTTTGTTGATTTTGTCCAAGTACTCTGCCTGCACTCGCTCAATTTCAATTTCGGCATTAACAAAGTCGGCTTCACTGCCTTGGTATTTGTATTCAATATCTTGAAATTTGGTGAGGGGTATGTTACCGGCTTCAAAAAGTTTTTTGTTCCGTTCGTATTGATTTTTAAAATTGCCAAAGCGCACACGCTCGGCTTCTAATTTGGCTTTAGATTGTGCTACCTTGGTGCGCATGCCATCTTCTAACGCTTTTACTTGTCGTTGTAGCGATTTTGCTTTTTGATTTTTTGAAAGTAGGCTTTGTTCTTTGGCGGTGATCACTTGCTGTAGGCGAAAAAGCATTTGAGGATCAAAGTATTTCTCTTTCACTTCGGTGAGAATGGCAATCGTATCGGCCTTAGCTACGAACTGTCCTTCCTTTATTTTCCAAGATTGAATTCGTCCTGCAATGGTGGTTTCTACCGTTTGGGGTCGGTTGCTTGGCGAGAGGGCTGTCACCTTTCCGCTTCCGTGGATATTTTGTTGCCACGGCAAAAAGAGCGTGATAAAAAAAAGTATTCCAATTGCCAAAAGCCATCGTGCCAAGATTTTTCCCGCCATGGGTGTTTCTAATGACAGTAGAGAATACAATTTCTCTTGCGACATTTTTTTCTGAATAGAATTAGGTGAAAGGTTAAGCATTTTTTTAGTGGGTTAACCCATTAAGTTGATCGTTCTTCATTAAATCGTCCATGGTGCCAATTGATTTCACAATACCTTCCTCCAATACCGCCACCCTGTCGCAGGCGCTCATCACCATAGGGTCGTTGGAAATAAAAATGATGGTGCGTTTGGCTTGAGTTAACATTGTCAGCGTTTCCATCTTTTCTTTTTTAGTTAACGCATGAAAGAAATCGTTCAGTATCAATAAACGTGGTTTTTCTGCCAGACATCGCGCCAAGATAATTTTATAACAAAACGAACTTGACAGGCCAATGCCCCCACTAAGAATGTGCGTGTTCAATCCATCGGGCATAGCGTTAACGATATCCAATATTCCAACTTGGTTCATGGCTTCGATAGCGTCTTGTACCGTTTCAGAAGGCTTGCCTACCAATATGTTTTCCAATAGTGTACCATCAAATAGATCTTCTTGCGAAATATTTTTGGCTACGTAATCGCGCAAGTGAGTGAGGTCTAGATCGCGCAACGAAAATTGATTGATGGTGGCCACGCCTTCGTAATCGCTGTAGAGCCCAGCAAGAATATTGACCAGCGTGGTCTTGCCCGCACCGCCATTTCCTGTAAGGCAAACTTTTTCTCCTGCCTTTATTTCTAAATTGATTCCATTGAGTACGTAGGTGTTGCTGCCTTGGTATTTGTACTTTAAATCTTTAAAGCGAACAGAAAAGCCTTCATCCGGAATTTTGGGGAAATCATAGCCTCCCGTTCGTTCAATGGGCAAGTCGGTAACGTGCGCCACTTTGTCTACTGCAGTGAGGAGATCATACACCACATCCATATACATAATGATTTTTTCTACAGCATTTAAAATTAAAATGATGACGATTTCAGAGGCTACCAATTGACCTAATGTTATTTGACGGTCCACTACTAACATGGTGCCCATAATGAGTAGTCCACCAATGATCAACGCTTTGAATAAAACAATGAATGAATATTGCGTCAGCAATACGTTGAAATGTATCTTTCGGTTTTTAAGGTAGTTGTTTACATTATAGTCTGTCTTGCGAATGGGCAAGTCAGTGTTACCAGCTAATTTGAATGAGTGGATGGCGCGAGCCAACTCTTCCAACCATTGCGCTACTTTGTATTTGTATTTTGATTCTTGAATGGATGAGTTTAATCCACGCGGTCCGGTGAGATAAAAAATCAAACCCAACATGGTTACCAACAGAAGGCCGAAGAAAACAAAGAAGGGATGATAAAGCGAGATCAAGAGCAAGCCAAACAAAATCTGAATGGTGGCAGAAGAAAGATCAATCAATAATTTTGGCAATCCTTTTTGAATGGTCATCACATCAAAAAAACGATTGATCAATTCGGGTGCATAGTTCTTTTGTAAAGCTTCTAACCGAATGCGAGGAATGCGAAAGGCAAATTCAAAAGCAGCTTTGGTAAAAATCCTTCGTTGTAAAAATTCTACTAAGCTAATTTGAATCATTTGAAGGCCGCCACTCACAATGACACCAACAATCACTAAGCCGATCATTAAATACACTGAGCTGAAAATGACGCCACCGGAAATCAACTCTACGGTAGTTTGAATTCCCAGCGGCACAATCAAACTGATTAATCCCACTACAATGGCATAAAAAAGGATGTAGAGGATTTCTTTTTTCTCGGTCTTCAATAATTGAAGCAACCTACGCACTGGCCCAGGATGCTCTCCCTCCTCTCCCTGAATGCTCACGGGACTTTCGTATCCAAAAATGGCGAAGAAAGTGATTTCTCCATTTTCTTTTTTCAGCAATCGAGAGCTATCAAAATCACTTGATTGTTCACCCTCTATGTTAAAATGAATAACACTGATTTTATTCTTTTTGGGGGTTAGCAATGCGGGATATAGCCTATTTTGTTTATCGCGAAAGAAGGTAAGAACGGGGCTGGTTTGTTCAGAGAAAAAATCAAAGAATGTTTTTTCATCCAATTGATTCTCCCTAAACAAAATCCGAATCTTGTTACCTGCTTCTGTCAGGTCACGATTGAATTCCATCAACTCGTCTTCGGCATACAGCCGCTGGTTAGCCTCTACGTGGCGAATGTCTTCCAAGCTAAAACTGTGCTTCATCACCAAGGCCACTTCGCGCAGACAATGATGTATTTGAGTGTTGGTCAGCATTTTTTTTTCAAGCTTGAATGGAACGGAATACTACATTTTCTAAAAAAATGTAAAGGCGGTTATATCGATCTTCGTTCGCTTCGATATTGGTAAGCGATGGTAAGTGTGAAGCAAAAAAGAGTTGCTGATTAGCTGTGATTAGGGCTGTACTTACTAATGTGTTCGCAAACTGATAGGTGGGACTAACTTCATTGACGATCGAAGCAATTTTTTTACAAAGGGTTTTAAAGCCCCCGAAGAGACCTTCTTTGTTATACCCGTCAACGCCTTTGGTCAAGTAGGTTTTATCTAGCTCGGCAATTACAATTCTGTGAAGGGCTTCTTCGTTTACAAATTCAAATGTGGGGTCATACTTTTTTTCTTCAGCAATCACGCGAAGGCATGCCTTTAGTTTTTCTTTCGGATCGACAATGGCACAGGTAAAAATTTCAATTCTGTATTCCATCCAGTTCCAATACCAGGCAATTAAGTAGAGCAACAGCCTGTGCTTGTTCTCAAAATAACGATAGACTGAAGCCTCGGTAGAATCAATTTCCTCTGCCAGCTTTTTGAACGTGAATTGTTCAAAGCCCAAGCGATCAATCATCTCCACGCTGGCGCGGATTATTTTTTGTCCTAATTGGGTGTGCTGAGGATCTCGGACGAAGAGATGATTGTTCAGCTTGAAGGCTAGATTCGGCATTTCGATATTAATACAAACTAAAATAATAGTAATACTATCTTATATCGTAATAAAACATCAAAATGTTTCGATTTCTTTAAAAAAAATTCACGCAAGGAGAGTTTCTCTGATTAAAATCCAGCAACCCATAGCAAGTGTAAACCAGCCAAAAGCCTTTTTTAGCTGCGCTCCGGGGATTTTTTTTGATAGTCTGTTCCCGAAATGAACACCCACAATAGCAATGCCGGTGAGGGTAAGTAAAAATTGCCAATCCATTGGCCTATTCATCAGATCACCCACAAATCCCGTTAAGGAATTAAGTGCTATAATAAATAACGAAGTGCCTGTGGCTGTCTTCATCGGTAATCCTGTAAGCAAAACCAGTGCTGGAATAATCAGAAAGCCCCCGCCTGCTCCTACCAGTCCTGTTAAAAAACCAATCAAGGTGCCTTCTAAAATTACTAAAAGCGTATTAAATTTTTTTCTGGATGGATGAATTTCCCTTCGCCCTTTAATCATAGTAATGGAGGCCAGTACCATTAGGATAGCAAAAATTCCTAGGAGAAACAACCGTTTATTTACAACCCAATCAGCGAGTTGAAAGATCACCTCTGGCAACGCAGGCACTATATATCTTCGTGTCAAAAAAATGGTGATGATAGACGGAATGCCAAATAAAAAACCGGTTCTGATATTAACGAGGTGATCGCGGTATTTGGGCACCGCACCCGCCAAACTTGTAGTACCAACAATAAATAAGGAATATGCAGAGGCCGTCACAGCGTCTAAGTGAAAAAGATAGACTAAAATGGGGATAGAGAGAATGGAGCCGCCACCACCCAATAGTCCGAGCAGAAAGCCGATAAAGACGGCAGAAAAATATCCGAAATATTCCAAAGCGAACTATGATTTTAAATTTGTGCTTCCCATATCGTGCGATGAAACATTTTTACTTTCGAGTTCAATGAAGGTGTTAGTTAATCGTCAATCGAGAATTCTATCTCTCGAATTTCAAAATCTTTCCCTTTACCAAATTTGACCAATTCTTTAATAGTGTACCGCTCCAGCGTATGCAAATCCTTCACTTTAAAATCATGATGAGCTAAGGGCTGTTCAATTTCAAATTCAAACCGCTCGCCAAAATTGGTGAGGGTATATTTCTTGCCTATTCGCAATGCGCCAAAAGAAAGTCCCGCCATATTACAATTCCTCTTCTCTTTCCAACATTAAAACAGATGCCTGAGGCACGATGAAGTATTTTTCACCTTCGTACATTACTTCAATAGCGCCTCGTTGCAAGAAGATAGCGAGGTCGCCTTCTTGTGCTTGCAGCGGTAAATATTTTACCTGGTCTTCTTTGCCTTTCCAGAGATCGTCCTCATCAGCCGGCATGGGTAAAGGGTAGCCCGGCCCTACTTTAATTACATAACCGCGCTGTATTTTTTCTTTCTCTTGCACACCCGGGGGTAAATAAAGGCCGCTTTCGGTTTTATCCGATTCCTTAGCGGGACGTATCAGCACTCGGTCGCCCACCACAATTAATTTCCTCAGTTTATTATCGGCTGTTAGTTTCATATTTTTTGGTAGATGCTTACTCAAATAAGTCCGCTTGATCTTCGGACTTACTTACCAATTTAGCATCAATTGATTTACTGGCTTTAGCTCCCAATTTTTTTAATTCTTCTGTTCTTCGCACCAAGTTGCCACTCCCCACCGATAGTTTCTTCATCGATTCTTCATAGAATTTTTTAGATGAATCCAAATGTCGGCCCAGTGTGATTAAGTCTTCAGTAAAGCCCACAAACTTATCATACAAATCGCCTGCTTTGTTGGCAATGTCTAGTACGTGGCGATTTTGATATTCCTGCTTCCATACATTTTTAATCAGTTGAAGAGAGGGGATCAATAACGTGGGACTCACAAACACAATTCTCTTTTCCAATGCTTCCTCATAAAGATTTTTTTCACTTTGGATAGCCAGGATATAAGCCGGTTCAATGGGAATGAACATGATGATAAAATCCAATCCATTAGGCGAAAGGTTTTGATAGTTTTTCTCCGACAAGCCCTTCATGTGTTGGCGGACGGACACCAAGTGCGCCTTTAATGCTATTATTTTTTCTTCTTCTGATTGGCTGTTGATAAAATTATTATAAGCTGTCAAACTCACCTTTGAGTCAATGATAACATGGCGATTTTCAGGTAATCGAATGATCACATCGGGGCGCAATCGACCTTCAGTAGTTGTAAAAGATTCTTGCACTGTGTATTCGCGATCCTTCTCCAGTCCAGATTTTTCTAAAATACTTTCTAAAATAAACTCTCCCCATGCACCTTGGGTTTTAGAATCACCTTTAAGGGCACGGGTTAGGTTTTCTGCCTCCTTGGTCATTTGAACATTGAGCCGTTGCAGGTTTTCCAGTTGCTCGCGCAAGGCTGAATTCCGAGAGATAGTGTCTTTGTGGGTTTCCTCCACACGTTTTTCAAATTCAACAATTTTTTCGCCCAATGGCTTTAGTAAATCAAAAATGTTGGATTTATTTTGATCCGTAAATTTTTTGCTCTTCTCTTCAAAAATCTCGTTGGCTAGGTTTTTAAACTGGTCAGTAAATTTCTTTTGCAGCTCCTCTATTTCACCTTTCCTCTCTTCCAGTTTTTCTTCAACGTTACGATAATCTGCTTCTGCTGCAGCTAAGGTATTGGTCATGTTCAAGACTTTCTCCCGCTCTCGTTCTAACTGAGTCCTACCATCAAACACTTGCTCTGCAATTAGTTTATTTTTTTCTTGCTCGCCAATCAACCGGGTTTTTAAATCCTGAGCTGCTACTGCTGAGGTGGTTCGGCTGATCAGCCAACCAATTATACCACCTGCTATTAAGCCAATAAGGATAGAAAGAATCTCCATGCAAATACAAAGTTAGAACAATTCAATTTACGAAGTATGATTTGCAACATACGATTTGCTGTTAATCCATAAATGGCACTTCATGCCACGTAAATTGATAGATTGCTTACCTTTGACCTTCAAGATTTTTTTATGCTCCTCCAATCCGTAAAAGCACTTTCAATAAAATATTCTGAAGAAGTGGTTGCCGTACGCAGACACCTCCACGCAAACCCAGAACTTTCGTATCAAGAATTTAATACGGCAAAATATATTGCGGCTAAGCTTAAGGAATTTGGCCTTCAACCCACAGAAGAAATTGCGGGAACCGGAGTAGTGGCTCTCATCGAAGGAAAGAATCCAGGCAAAAAGATAATCGCTTTGAGAGCGGACATGGATGCCCTGCCAATTACTGAAGCAAACCAGGTGGAATACAAATCAAAAAACAAGGGTGTGATGCATGCCTGTGGCCACGATGTGCACACCGCATCTTTATTGGGTACGGCCAAAATTTTGAATGAAACTAAGGGTCAATGGGAGGGGACAGTGAAATTAATTTTTCAACCGGGAGAAGAGAAAAATCCTGGCGGAGCCTCGATCATGATCAAAGAAGGAGTATTGCAAAATCCTGCACCTATTTCCATCATAGGGCAGCATGTTTTTCCATTGTTGTCTGTTGGCAAGATTGGCTTTCGCGAAGGTAAGTACATGGCCAGCAGCGATGAAATTTATTTGAAAGTAATTGGCAAAGGTGGTCACGGAGCTGCACCCGAATTGGCCATCGATCCGGTGGTGATTGCTTCGCACATTATCATAGCGTTGCAGCAGATTATCAGTCGTAATGCAAGCCCGAAGCAGCCTACCGTTCTTACGTTTGGAAAAATTACCGCAATGGGGGCTACCAATATTATTCCCGATGAAGTAAATATTGCCGGCACATTCCGGGCACTCAATGAGGATTGGCGTAAAGACGGGCTAAGCAGAATCAAAAAAATGGCCGAAGGCTTGGCCGAGAGCATGGGCGGAAAATGTGAGGTAGACATCCACCACGGATATCCTTGTTTAGAAAATAATCCCGCACTGACCCAACGTATTCGCCTAGCGGCTGAAGAATATGTGGGTAAAGAAAATGTGGTAGACATCGAGCAAACCCTTGGCTCAGAAGATTTTGCCTATTACTCGCAGCTGATTCAAGCTTCGTTTTATCGTCTTGGTACACGCAATGAAGCCAAAGGAATTACTTCGTATGTGCACACGCCTACTTTTGATATTGATGAAAGCGCTCTGAAGATTAGTCCCGGCTTGATGGCATGGATGGCTATCCATCAGCTCCAATATTAATAAAAAGTTAACCACGCGGAAGTTTATTGTCAACCTGCTTATATTTACCCATAAGCATGACCAGACCTCCAGCCATAGAAGATCAATCACAGGTACCAGTGGAACGATGGAAGATTCTTCTTCGTAATACGGTTTACATTCTAGCAGGGCTGTTGGTCTTTTTGTTTTCACTAGACCTTATGATTTCTTCCATGCAACAGCTTGGTAAAGCTGTCACTGAGGTAATCATCTTGGCAACTTCAAATCCTTTCACCGGACTCTTCATCGGGTTACTGGTTACAGCAATTATTCAAAGTAGTTCAGCCACTACCTCCATCGTAGTAGCGTTGGTAGCGTCAGGTTCTATTTCCCTCCAAGGTGCAATACCAATTATTATGGGTGCCAATGTTGGCACAACCATCACAAGCACCATTGTTTCGTTGGGGTTTATCAGCAAGAAAAAGGAATTTCGCAGGGCGGTGGCCGCAGGTACTTACCATGATTTTTTTAATATCCTCACGGTAATTATTCTTTTTCCGTTGGAATATTATTTTGGTTTCCTTTCTGGTCTTTCTCAAACATTGGCCAATCATTTTTTTAACCAGCCTGCCGGCCCAATCAAAACTGATTTTTCCATGTTAGGAGGCCTCTTCGATCCTGTGATTCATTTTCTAAGCA
>JAYVPS010000238.1:0-15360 GCA_043757225.1 Cytophagales bacterium
AGAAAATCAGTCGAGACAAAATGCATAAAACTTTGTTTAAAATATACTAAAGTCTTCGCCTTAAGGCGAGGGATTTACCCCCAGAAACTGACATTAAAAAAATGATCCCTTAGTTGAAGGGAGGCCTACATGGGGATTTAAAAGAATTTCAAACTTCTAGAGCAAAAAGCCGTATATTGCGAAACTTTTCCTCAAGAGATCATTGCACACACTACCCTTAGGCAATATCAATTTCAGGTTTAGTGCCTTTAATTCAGTCTTTATTCATCAAATAACGGGGTTTAACGATCCGAATCACAACGAATATACTTTATGAGACAACTCAAAATAAGCAAACAGATAACTAACCGCGAGAGTCAATCGCTTGATAAATATTTGCAGGAAATTGGCAAAGTGGATTTAATTACCTCAGAGGTAGAAGTTGACTTAGCGAAGCGAATTCGTGAGGGAGATCAGATAGCACTTGAAAAGTTGACGAAGGCAAACCTTCGATTTGTAGTATCGGTGGCCAAGCAATACCAAAACAATGGGTTGACACTTGGCGATTTGATTAACGAAGGGAACTTGGGTTTGATAAAAGCAGCCAAGCGATTTGATGAAACACGTGGTTTTAAGTTTATCTCCTATGCCGTGTGGTGGATTCGTCAATCGATTATGCAGGCATTGGCAGAGCAATCACGCATTGTTCGATTGCCATTAAACCGAGTGGGTTCTCTCAATAAGATATCCAAAACATTCTCTGACTTAGAGCAGCGTTTTCAACGCGAACCATCGGCAGATGAATTGGCAGAGGTAATGGGTTTAAGTTTAGAAGAAATTTCCAGCACCATGAAAGTGGGTGGCCGTCACGTTTCCATCAATGCACCCTTTGTGCAAGGTGAAGACGGAAGTTTACTGGATGTACTTGAGAACAGTGAAGAGGTGACACCGGACTCTGCACTGATGACCAAATCGCTTCAAATGGAAATTGCCAGAGCACTGTCAACGCTGACTGTTAGAGAATCAGATGTGATTTCTTATTATTTCGGTCTAAATGGGCACAATGCACTTACGTTGGAAGAAATTGGAGAAAAATTCAAACTCACCCGCGAGCGCGTAAGGCAAATTAAAGAGAAGGCTACTACTCGGCTGAGAAATACCTCAAGAAGCAAGACTTTAAAGTCTTATTTAGGGTAGTAAATTCCTTAGAAAAATCCGCTAGTTGCAACTGTCTCCCGCCTTTGGGGAGACGGCCAGCTTCAAATATTGAGTAAACTGATATTGACGGAAGGGTAGTAAAGATCAGACTGTGACCTTTACTCTAACTGCATTCAGACCTTTAACGCCACGCTCTACTTCAAAACTAACTTTGTCATTTTCTTTAATGGGCGTTGTCAGTGCGTTGATGTGAACAAAAATGCTTTCTTGAGATTGTAAATCTTTGATAAAGCCATAACCCTTTTCATTATTGAAAAAAGTAACTTTTCCCTTACGGAAAGCATCTTCTGGATTAGGTTCTACATTATTGCGTGCCCCTAAAACAATATCTTCTTTCTTGATTGATGTTCTTTTTTTGAGTGGATCAGGAGGAGTGGAGGTAATATTTCCATTTTCATCAACATACGCCATCATCTCTTCCAAGCTGCTACCGGTTTTGGCATTAGCCTTGCGCTCTTCTTTGCGCTGCTCTTTTTCTTTTCTCTTTTGAAGTTTTCTCTTTTCTGCTTCTTTTTTGCTAAAAGTCTCTTGTGATCTTGCCATAGTTGATTTTAGTGTTCTTTTTGGTTAGTGGTTTTACTTGCAATTGGTTGGAATCTTGTGAAATTATCCGACCAAATATGAAGTAACGGCAAGGTAGCATATTTTTAGGTAAATTTTATGGTTTGTAGAGCGCATCGAATTTCGTCATCCCTAAGTTTGGTAGATGGAAAAGTGAAATCGAAGCATTAGTTTTTTTTATTCAAATGCCAATTTTCTATAAAAGAGCCATTATTCTATTAATTCGGTAGAGTGTAAGATAACAGAAAAGCTGCCCGGTTGCTTTTATCCTCGAAATCTACAGTTATCGTAAACGGAAAGGAGCCTATTTTTCGATTGAGTTATTACTTTTTATCATCAGGTGATTCTTTACATAATCAATAACCCCTTTTTCTAAGGTAATAAAAACTCTTGAATACCCCACCACCTTCAACTTCTCCATCTTCGCTTCCGTAAAATATTGATACTTGTCGCGTATGTCTGCTGGTGTATCAATGAATTCAATTTGCTCAGGTTTCCCCAGTGCTTTGAATACAGCCTTAGTCAGATCTAAAAAAGTTCTTGCCTTGCCGAAACCCAAATTGTAGATCCCTGAATTCTTGCGGTGGTGCATAAGGAAGATACATACCTCTGCAACATCTTTCACGTAAACAAAATCGCGCATTTGTTCTCCGTCTTTATAATCAGGATTGTGAGAACGAAACAGCTTCATTTTCCCTGTCTTACTAATTTGATTGTAGGCATGCCAGACAACAGAAGCCATACGGCCTTTGTGGGATTCGTTGGGGCCATATACGTTGAAAAATTTCAATCCCGCCCAAAAGAAAGGTTTCTCTTTTTGCCCTAAAGCCCAAACATCAAAATCTTGCTTTGATTGCCCGTAAGGATTCAGTGGCTTTAATTGTGGAATGGTTGCTTCATTGTCGTCATATCCAATTTCGCCCAAGCCATAAGTAGCCGCAGAAGAAGCATAGACCAAAGGCAATTGGTAACGGCAGCAACGGCTCCATAAATCTTTTGTGTACTGAGTATTTAATCGGTTTAACAAGTCAATGTCAAATTCAGCTGTATCCGTACGGGCACCGATGTGAAAGACGAATTCAACTAATTCATAATTTTTGTCAAGCCATTCTAAAAATTGATCACGATCGACACGTTCCTTTATCGTACGATCGAGTAGGTTTTTGTTCTTTTCAGGATTGTCAAATGTATCTACCGCAATAATGGCATTGAAATTATCCTGATTAAGTCGCTTAATAAGGTAACTCCCAATAAAACCTGCAGCTCCGGTAACAATGATCATAACTTGTTTTTTTGCAATTTACCACAAAAACGTTCAGTGTGAATCATGATTTCAGTCGAGTATATTTGTGCTTTTAATTGATATGATCAACGTCAGCAGGAAAGAACATTTTAATGCAGCACATAAACTCTCCAATCCTTTGTGGAGTAAAGAGAAGAATGTAGAAATTTTTGGCCCGTGTGCCAATGAGAACTGGCACGGCCATAATTACGACCTAATTACAACTGTTCGGGGCAATCCCGATCCGGAAACGGGCTTTGTAATCGACTTAAAAAAGCTGAGTGATTTGATAAGGAAAGAAGTAATCGATAGAGTTGATCACAAGAATCTTAATCTCGATGTAGACTTTATGAATGGCAAAATGGCCAGTACGGAAAACCTGACTATTGAAATCTGGAAAATTTTGGAACCTAAAATTTCGACAATCTGCAAATTCGGTCAGCTTTACGCTTTGCGTTTATACGAAACACCGCGAAACTTTGTGGAGTACTTTGGTGAATAATCTGTCAAATCGGGCCTTCATTTAGCTATGCAGAAATACATTTTATCCCATAGAAACATAAAGCAGACCAAGTAGAAAAGCTCTTCTACAAAAGCTTTTAATCTGTTAGTAATTAGTTCAATTCATTTGGTAACAAAAAAATATTAGTTGACATGCCAAATAACTATCGGAATAAACAGGCAATAGACAACAATTCTAACTTCTGGCTTCTAACTTCCTAATTTGAATCAATGAGATACTACATTATTGCAGGCGAGCGCTCAGGAGACTTGCATGGAAGCAACCTAGTCAAAGAATTGATTAAGAGAGATACAAAGGCAACATTCCGTGGGTTTGGAGGTGAGGAAATGCAAGGTGCAGGTGTTAATTTATTTGTGCATTACAGTAATTTGGCATTTATGGGTTTTCAAGCAGTAATCAATTTTTCGAAGATTGCCAGTTATATGAAAAAGTGTAAGGAAGATATTCTTCAATACAAACCTGATGTATTAATCCTTATTGATTATGGAGGCTTCAACCGTAGGATTGCTAAATTTGGAAAGGAGTTGGGAATAAAAGTATTCTACTATATCTCACCCAAAGTGTGGGCTTGGCGGCAAGATAGAGCTTGGAGCCTGAAAGCCACCGTTGACAAGATGTTTGTAATTCTTCCTTTTGAAAAGGAGTTTTATAAAAAATATGACTTTGAGGTTGACTATGTTGGAAACCCGGTCTTGGATGCCATTAAGTCATTTAAGCCTGACCCTAATTTTCTATCAAAGAATAATATTGCTAACGAAAGAAAAATTGTTGCTTTTCTGCCGGGCAGCCGAACGTTAGAGTTGAAGCGAATTGTCCCGTTGATGGCTGAAGTAGTTAAACAAAACCCAATGTGTCAATTTGTGGTAGCAGCGGTGGATAATTTACCTCCCGTTTTGTATGACCCGCTTAGGAAATTGAAGGATGTAAAATTTGTCTATAATGATACTTACAACCTTTTGGCCAATGCTAGTGCTGCAATTGTGACATCGGGCACAGCCACCTTAGAGACCGCCCTTTTAAAAGTGCCGCAAATAGTTGTCTATAAGGCGGGGACGTTGGAATTTTTAATCGTGAAGATGATTATTAAAGTAAAATTCATTTCCCTTGTTAACCTAATTGCTGATCGGGAAGTGGTGAAGGAATTTATTCAGAGCGAGGCCAATCCTTCCAATCTTCAAAATGAACTCAGGAGTTTATTGGAAGATTTTTCGTATAGAAAAAAAGTAATGGATGGCTATGATTCTATTTATAAAACACTCGACACAGGCTCTGCTTCAGAAAATGCAGCCCAATTGATGACAGGATATCTCAAAGATTAAACTGAGACCAGTTAGCGGGATACGAAATCTTAAATTCGAAAGTTGTAGCAGGTTGCCCAGTAGCCACAGCCTATATAGCTTTTTAAGCTACCTTCAACTTGCTGTAATGCGATTTATTAAACTTCTCTTCTGCGTAAGCGCGATTGATCACTAAGCGATCTGTAGTTTTATCTGAAGGCATTTCAAACATGGCATCGTTGACGATTGCTTCACAAATAGAACGCAGGCCTCTGGCTCCTAATTTAAAGTCAACCGCTTTTTCTACGATGAAGTCAAGCGCACCTTCTTTAAATTCGAGTTCAATGGATTCCATCTCAAACAATTTCTTGTATTGTTTCACAAGCGCATTTTTTGGCTCTGTTAAAATTTTGCGGAGCGTGTCATGATCAAGCGGATTAAGAAAAGAAAGCACCGGCAATCGTCCGATTAATTCCGGGATTAAGCCGAAAGTTTTTAAATCTTGGGCAGACACAAATTGTAGTAAGTTATCCTTATCAACATCACTGGTGGTTGCGCCATCCGCTGAGGTAGCAAAACCAAGGGGTCGGGTATTTAATCTTCTTCCAATGAGCTTAGACATCCCTTCAAAAGCACCACCACAGATAAATAAAATATTTTCTGTGTTCACCGTAATCATTTTTTGATCAGGATGCTTGCGGCCTCCCTGAGGAGGCACGTTTACTGAAGTGCCCTCTAGTAGTTTCAAAAGTGCTTGCTGTACGCCTTCGCCACTAACATCGCGGGTGATTGAAGGATTATCAGACTTGCGGGCAATTTTATCAATTTCATCGATGTATACGATACCCCGTTCTGCTGCTTCCGTATTGTAATCGGCTGATTGAAGCAAACGGGTTAAAATACTTTCAACATCTTCACCAACATATCCGGCCTCTGTAAGGACAGTAGCATCGGCAATGCAAAAAGGAACCTGTAAAATTTTCGCCAATGTTCTGGCGAGGTATGTTTTGCCTGTTCCTGTTTCGCCTACCATAATGATGTTCGATTTCTCGATCATCACATCAGTATCAATTTTTCGTTGAGTTAGTCGCTTATAATGATTATAGACAGCTACTGACATTACACGCTTTGCCTCATCCTGGCCAATTACATATTCATCTAAGAACTTTTTGATCTCTCGTGGCTTAATGAGCTTGAAGTTAGGAAGCGTTCCCGCCTCTACTTTGCTCTTCTTTTCCTCCAATAAAATTTGACTGGCTTGGGTCACGCACTTATCGCAAATATGAGCGTGAATCCCCGAAATCATAAGATCCACATCCTTTTTGTTTCGTCCGCAGAAAGAACAAGTAACTTCAGCCATCTCTTAATTTCGTTAATGGATTAATTCAGCAATATGCCGGGGAATTTGAAAGATCAAAGGTATTAATTAATCTGATCATCAGCATATTGCGGAATCATTGAATTATTTCTTCTTTTTCTCCAACACCTCGTCAATCAGGCCATATTCTTTTGCTTCAGAGGCTCTCATCCAAAAATCACGATCAGAGTCTTTTTCGATCTTTTCATAAGTTTGGCCACTGTGTTTAGACAAAATATTGTACAAATCCTTTTTTAATTCCAGGGTCTGGCGCATCGAGATTTCCATATCTGACGAAGTTCCCTGCATTCCTGCTGAAGGCTGGTGAATCATTATCCTTGAATGAGGCAGACCCGATCTTTTCTTTGCAGTACCTGCGGCCAATAGAACTGCACCCATCGAGGCCGCCATTCCTGTACAAATGGTAGCGACATCAGGGTTAATTATTTGCATAGTATCGTAAATGCCCAATCCTGCATAGACAGAACCTCCAGGACTATTGATGTACATGATTACATCTTTTTTAGGGTCAGAGGATTCCAAAAATAAAAGTTGGGCGGTAATCACGTTGGCCACATAATCATCTACCGCGGTGCCAAAGAAAATAATTCGATCGGCCATGAGGCGTGAGAAAACGTCTATGACAGTGGCTCTCATTTGTCGCTCTTCTACCACATTAGGCGTCATGGCAGATACAGTGTGTTGATTTTGGTTGATAAATTTCATGTAACTGTCAAGGGCATTGCCACTCATGCCTAAATGGTGTATGGCATAATTTCTAAACTCGTTATGATTGGTCATATAGTTGATTAGTTTAATTACTTAGTTATTGTGAGGAAGAATTCCGATAGCGATCGACAAAGTTATCCTTCAAAATATTTCTATTCTCAGTTCAATCTGTAGTCGATTTATCGTTCATTTTATTTTAAAAAATTTTCTGTATATCAATCTAGTCTACGGCAAAACCCATTCAATGTTAGCCAATAATTCAACAATTAAAAAGCCCCAAAATTGGGGCTCTCTATTAACTCCTAAAACTGCTTAATGGTTCAAAACCTTAACCACCTAAGACTTAAACTGGTGCTCTTAAATTCTATTTTAATGTTTGTGTGAGTCTGCAATCTTTTTAAACTCTTCTAAACTCACTTTCTTTTCGTTCACTGTAATATTATCCTTCACCACCTTAAAAATCTTCTCTTGGCGAAGTTGATTGTAGATGCGCATAAAATTCTCTCCTTTGCCATCCTGCCCTGAAAGATAGTTGTTGGCAATCTCATCCATCTTATCGCCTAGTTGTGCGGCAATTGCGGCACCGCCAAATTGTTCAACAATCAATTGCTTGGCCTTCGTGCGCACTTCATCACCTTCAACTTTTATTTCTTTCTCTTCGGTAATGCGATTTTTTATCAAATCCCACTTCAATGATTCTTTGTAAAGATGAAACTCCTTTTCTAGTACCTCATCTGTTACTTGCCCACCGCTTGTCGCCTTTAGCCACATTTTCAAAAAATTATCGGGCATGGCAATTTTGGTGTGGTTAACATAATAATGCTGAATTTCATGATCCAACAAATGTTCTGTCTCACGTTTATAATTTTCGGCTATAGTTTCTTTGATTTTGCTCAAAAGTTCTTCTTCATTTTTTACCACGTCTTTACCAAATACCTTGTCAAATAGCTCTTGGTCAATGGCCGCAGGTTCTACCCGATTAACAGAGGTAACATGAAATGAATAAGTGCCCTTCACATTTTTAGCTTCTTCTTCTGTGATGTTAAGCGCACGGGCTTTTTCAACCTCCTCAGTAAAAATCTTTTCGATGTCAAACTCAACAACATCTTCTTTCTTTAAGCCTAGAAACTTTTTCTGTTCCTTCTTTTCGATTTTTCCAATAGAGATATAAGAGCCCTTCTTATCTTCTTCACCTTTTAATCCAATGTCACCAAACAAATTATCGCTAGCCTCACTTACTTCGGGGTAAGATGTTTTTCCAAAACGAGTTTTAAGATCAGCCAAGGTTTCATCCATTGTTTTTTGGTCAACCTCAATGGGATGCGAAGTCACGTTGACTTTAGACGATAAGTCGACTGCAAAATCTTCGACCATGCCAATATGAAACTCAAACTCAAAATCTTTTTGAACATCCCAATCAATGAGGTGTGCTTTTTCGGAGTTGGGGAGTGGATCACCCAACACTTTTAACTTATTTTCTTTAATATAGTCAGACAAAGAATGCGAAATCAACTGATTTACTTCTTCTGCCAAAATTGACTTGCCGTACATTTTTTTAATGACACCAGCTGGAACCTTTCCCTGACGAAACCCTTTAATAGTGGCTTTGCGAGAAACCTCCTTCATTTTGTCATTTACCTTGGGCAGATAGTCACTTTCGCTAAGTGATATTTTTATCAACCCTTCGGTTGTACTTTGTTTGTTTAAGGTAATGTTCACGATAAGTGATTTATGGTTAATGATCTATTGTTAATTATAAACCCTCATCCAGGTTTTTAAAGCTTGGATGAGGGTCTTTCGTGCGCATGAAGGGACTCGAACCCCCACGCCTTGCGGCACCAGATCCTAAGTCTGGCGCGGCTGCCAATTACGCCACATGCGCCCGTGAGCTATTTAAATCGCCTTTTTTCCTTAAAGGGAGCGCAAATTTAGAGATAATTCGCTATTATTAAAGTCCTGAATAGAAATTGAAAAGGAAAATCGCGGCAGGGATAGAAGTGGAAAGCCCGAAGCGGGCGGGTTGAGTGGGGACGGACTTGCAGCGGATAGCCCGTTTGCCGCCCAAAAAGTAAAAAATAAAAAATCTAAAATCGGTTAGATGGTAATTGACGAAGTTGAAGAAAAGAAAGAGATAATTGCCCGCTACCGCAAGCTGCTACGGCTGGCGAAGCCGATTTTAAAAGATGGAGACGCCAAACTGATCAAGCGCGCTTTCACTATTTCTATGGATGCGCACAAAAACATGCGCAGAAAGTCGGGCGAGCCATATATTTTTCATCCGCTAACAGTAGCGGAAATTTGCGTAGAGGAAATTGGGTTGGGGACAACTTCTATAATCGCTGCCTTACTACACGATGTAGTAGAAGATACCGATATTCAACTTATCGACTTGCAACAGATTTTTGGTAAGAAGATCGCTAGTATCATCGATGGCCTGACAAAAATTCGAGGCGTTTTTGAATACGGAACATCAGCGCAGGCTGAAAACTTTCGCAAAATGCTCTTCACCCTTTCAGAAGATGTGAGGGTGATTTTGATCAAGCTGGCAGATCGTCTTCACAATATGCGCACCTTGGATAGCATGCCACGCAACAAGCAGTTACGCGTGGCTTCTGAGACAATTTACCTCTATGCTCCGCTTGCGCATAGGCTTGGGTTGAATACCATGAAGACTGAACTCGAAGACTTGTATTTGCGGTTTACTGATCGGGAAGTCTATAATGAGATCACAGGTAAAGTTGACGAGAGCAAAGCATTGCGGAATAAATTTATAAAACAGTTTGTATTACCGATCAAAGATGAACTGGATAAGCTGGGTGTTGACTATGAAATAAAAAGTAGGCCAAAGTCTATTTTCTCTATTTATAATAAGATGTGTAAGCAAAACATACCTTTTGAAGAGGTGTACGATTTGTTTGCCGTGCGCATTATTTTAGATACCCCTGTTGAACAAGAGAAATCCTATTGCTGGCAAGTATATTCGGTAGTTACCGATTACTACACGCCTAATCCCGATCGTCTGCGCGATTGGATCAGCACACCAAAGGGGAATGGCTATGAATCTTTGCACACTACTGTTATGGCTAAAAACGGTCAATGGGTAGAGGTGCAGATCAGAACCTTACGGATGGATGAAATTGCCGAGAAAGGCTATGCCGCTCATTGGAAGTACAAAGACAATGCAGCTAAGTATGAATCTAACTTGGAGAAGTGGCTTGTGCGTGTTCGCGAAACGTTAGAAAAACAAGACCTTACTGCCCTTGAGTTCGTAGACGACTTCCGCGGCAACCTCTTTACCGATGAGGTTTTTGTTTTCACTCCAAGAGGGGAGTTGAAAACATTGCCTACGGGTGCCACCGCACTGGACTTTGCTTTCGATATTCATACTGATATTGGTGCGAAGTGTATTGGCGCCAAAGTCAATCAAAAGCTGGTACCCATCAACCATGTTTTAAAAAATGGAGATCAAATCGAGATCCTTACCTCCGCAAAGCAAAAGCCCAATGAAGATTGGCTTCGGTTTGTCATCACGCCAAAAGCAAAGTCTAAAGTCAAAGAATTATTAAAAGAAGATAAGCGCATTTTGGCAGATGAGGGCAAGGAAACCTTGCTGCGCAAAATGAAGCAATTGAAAATAGATGCAAATAGTCAAATGTTTGAGGTCATGCGCCACTTCTTCAAAGTAAATTCGCAGTTTGATTTGCATGTTCGCGTGGGAGCGGGCAATATTTCCGTTGATGATTTAAAGAGGTTCAAAGAATATAAGCCTTCCTCACCGTTAAAAAGTCGCGAGCATAGTGCAGTCCGCGATGTAAAAACCATCGAAGAAGAAATAAATAAAGCCAAAGGTCGATACGAAGATATTTTGTTGATAGGTGAAGACATGGACGTGGTAGAATACAAGTTAGCCAAGTGCTGCACGCCCATTCCTGGCGATGATGTATTTGGTTTTGTTACCGTTAATGAAGGCATCAAAATCCATCGCACTACCTGCCCCAATGCCACCGAGTTGTTAGCCAACCATGGCAATCGTGTCATCAAAGCCAAATGGACTTCTCAATTTGAAGTGGCTTTTCTCACAGGCTTGGGGATAAACGGTACCGATCGCGTGGGGCTGATCAACGATGTCTCAAAAGTAATTTCAGAGGAACTAAAAGTAAATATGAGTTCCCTCTCCTTCAAAACGGATCATGGGATTTTTAGTGGCGAAATTATGCTCTATGTAAATGACACTCGCCACTTAGAGATGTTAATTGAGAAGTTAGAGAAAGTAGAAGGTGTGGTAAAGGTGAGCAGGTTTGATTCAGGGATGATTAATAGAGTTGTGCAGTAAATAACAGTCCATTCTTATGTTGGGTACTGTTAAAAACGTGCAAATCTGAAAAATATGGAAAGTATTATTGATCAATAATTTCTAGCTCCCAGTTGGTCTTTACATCGCGCCACTTTCTATTATAAATCGGTTTAATTATAAGTAAAGTCTGGACAGTTCCAATTAAATAGAGTTCTTCTTTTGAATGGATAGTGCCAGTTAAAACTAATGCAATTCCAGCACCAATTACCAAACCTATAAATAAATTAGAACCCTTTTTCTTTTTTGCAAAGGCTTTTATTTTTTCGATTTGTATCCGTTTCCCATTGATTTCAAATGTAGTATCGGTGAGCTTGCCAAGTATCCCAATTAATTTTGTGCCATCTATCAATTTGCACTTGACCCTTTCCCCTTGGCGGATAAAAAAATTGCCTTTGGTGTGTTGGGAGAGTCGAATTAATTTTTGTGCGGCTGATTCATGACTAAGTAACAGGGCAAATAAGAATAAGAATGGTACTAGTATATGGTGATTGGAAAAATTGCCCGTCATAATTGAAGGTACGGCCATGGTTGGCTTTTTTACCTCTTTTTTCTTTTTTTAGATATGGGAGTGCCTTCATCTTTAATCATTGACCGTGTTAGGTCAATCAATTTTTTAGTCTTTGGGGAAGCACCTAATTTGAATGTTTTATTTTGGGTTTCAATATTTACTATTTTTTGCCCCCAAAGGAGGGGAAACGAAGATGGATATATTGTGATAATGTCACAATAACATACCGAAAAATTATACTCTTTATTTGTAGATGCTCTAAATAATAAAGAATCATGAATTAAGTAAACGTAGCCCATACTATTCTTTGTCTTTAAGACATCCCCAACACCTATATCCCACCTTGCGATTTTTTGTTTAAATAGTAAACTATCAGGAAAATTTTGATTGGTCGAACATGTTTCGCCAATCAAAAAGACCCCAATCTTAATTGCTAAATGCATACACCTGTTGAACAAGATTGCGTTCCAGCAAATTCACTATCACATTGTCCAGCATAATAACAAATATCATTTACAAACGCATCATAAAGAGCCCATGATCCGCCAATAATAGCACCAACCCATAGAGATGTTGATAGGAAAGAAGCTGTTATTATTACCCCTAAAGCTGCACCAATTCCAGATGCAATAGCCGCGACAACTATTGCGGTAACGACAACCGTAACAACTACCGAGACTACAACATTCCAAATATCACATATCCAACAATCTGTTCTTCCTTGAGCAAGCTTTTGATTCTCAGATGCAGAATTTACTGCCAATTCTGATAAGCCATTATAGTTTTGAATTATCATTGAAGATACGGCTACCAATATCGATTTTTCTCCTATTTCTATACTGCGGTCTCCTTCGGTTTCAGCCTTAATTGAGGTTACTAGCAAGTTTTAAATTGAAGTATTAAAGGTAAGAAATTACTTGAAAAATCAAAACGTTGCTATTTTATAATGTGGTGATCAAATCGTAACCTATCAATATAAGCAAGCAGGAATGATCTAAAACGGCTCAAACAAAAATCGACCAATTCCCAAATCACCAAATTAAAATTACCTTTGTGATCTACAAAGAAAAATGCCACTAAATCAAAAATTGTACGAAGAAGTAAAGCAGATATATATTGCCTACTTGGAGAGCAGGGAGCTAAGAAAAACCCCTGAGCGTTACGCTATCTTAGAAGAGATTTATTCGATGGATGGCCATTTTGATGTAGAGTCACTTTACATTAAAATGAAAAATAAAAACTATCGTGTAAGTCGCGCCACAGTCTATAACACGCTCGATTTATTGGTAGAGTGTGACTTGGTCAGTAAGCACCAATTTGGAAAAAACTTAGCACAATACGAAAAATCGTACGGCTACAAACAACACGATCACCTAATTTGTACGGAGTGTCATAAGGTGACAGAGTTCTGTGATCCTCGTATCCAAAACATTCAAAACACGGTAGGTGAGTTGCTGCATTTTAAAGTCTTGCATCATTCACTAATTTTGTATGCATCTTGCAGTAAAAACAATTGCGAAAATAGAAAGCCATGAACTTTGGACAAGAAATAAAAGGAAACACCCTAGTGCTCCGCATATCGGGCGATTTGATCGGAGAAGATAGCGGAACACAATTAGTCGGAGCTGTAAACGATGTGGTAGGCCATAAAGTCCTTACCTGCATTATCGATATTTCCGATTTACGCTACATCAATAGCAGCGGCATAGGTGTGCTAATTACCATCCTCACCAAATTTAGAAACAAAGGCGGAGAGGTTTATTTGATGAACCCTTCTGAAAGTGTAAAAAAGCTCTTGGTCATCACCAAGCTCAATGCCATCTTCCAAATCATTAAATCAGAAGAGGAAGTAAATCCCAAAAAACAATCTTAGCGTCTTAGCGTGAAAAATTTTTAAAGAATGAAAGTCGATGTTTTGCTTGGGCTCCAATGGGGCGATGAAGGGAAAGGGAAAATTGTAGATGTACTTGCTCCCAAGTATGATGTGGTGGCACGCTTTCAAGGTGGCCCCAACGCAGGGCACACCTTGGAGTTTGATGGCATCAAGCACGTGCTTCATCAAATTCCCTCTGGCATATTCCGCGAAAAAACGAAAAACGTCATCGGAAACGGAGTGGTGTTAGATCCAATCGTTTTCAAAACAGAAATTGAGAAGCTGGAGAAATACAACTTAAATGTCAAAGCCAACCTCTTCATCTCAAAAAAAGCCACGCTCATAGTTCCTACCCATCGTTTACTAGATCAAGCGTATGAAAAAGCCAAAGGCGTTGATAAGATTGGCTCTACCTTAAAAGGAATAGGTCCCTCTTACCAAGATAAAGTTGGACGTCAAGGCCTACGGGTAGGCGATGTGCTAGCGTCCACTTTTAAAGAAAAATTCAACAAGCTCACCAACATTCATTTCAATATTCTCAAGAATCACGATATCCAATACGACTGGAATGCACTCCATGCCCAATTTATAGAGGCCGTTGAATTCCTCAAGCAGTTTAAGTTGATCGATAGCGAATATTTCATCAACAACGAATTGAAAGCAGGCTCTTCCATTTTGGCCGAAGGCGCCCAAGGCTCATTGTTGGATATTGATTTTGGCAGCTATCCCTTCGTTACCAGTTCCAGTACCGTATCAGCGGGAGCTTGTACAGGTCTCGGAGTTGCCCCTAGTCACATTGGCGAAGTGTACGGAATTTTTAAAGCCTATAGTACGCGCGTTGGCAGCGGCCCATTCCCCACAGAATTGTTAGACGAAGAAGGAGAAAAAATGCGCAAAGAAGGCAACGAATTTGGCTCCACTACTGGCCGCCCACGTAGGTGCGGGTGGATCGATCTCCCCTCTTTAAAATATTCCATCATGATCAATGGAGTTACCCAACTGTTGATGATGAAAGCCGATGTGCTAAATATTTTCCCTATAATAAAAATTTGTACCAAGTATAAACTGAGCAACGGCACCATCACCGAAACCGTGCCTTACGAATTGGTCAACGAAAAAATTGAACCCATTTATATCGAAATCAAAGGATGGCTGACTTCCCTTGAGGGCATCACAGAAAGCAAAATGCCTCAAGAGCTCGCACAGTACATCGACTTCTTAGAAAAAGCACTGGGCGTCCCCATCACCTTACTCTCCACGGGTCCTGATAGAACCCAAACCACCCACCGAAAAAGATAACCTTTAACAGTCATTGCGATCCCGCCCCGTTTCGGGCAGATGAAGCAATCCCCTTCGGATATACTCAACTTTTTAGGCATGCCATCTGAACACCTTGCGCAAACGGCTTCGTAGGTGGAACCCATGCAATCGGTGGCGACTAACCCCACCTGAAGAAATATGAAATATTTTCTAACCAGCCTTGTTTTACTTTCTTCATAAGCATACCTTTGCACTCCCAATTTAAGAGAAAAGCCGAAAATCAAGCGGATTCAAAGCTTTCTCTTCTCTGAATCAAAAAAGACGAAAGTCTTTATGGGTTCAATCGTTCATTGAAAGGCGAATGTAAAATTAGACAGCGGACCTTGTACATTACCGATAGCGGGATGTACGGAGTTTTTAATCAAAGCTCGAGCACTGT
>JAYVPS010000239.1:0-15284 GCA_043757225.1 Cytophagales bacterium
CATACCGTACGGTTTACCATCGTGTGCCCTCCAAGTTGTACCTTTGCAAGGCGAACGAACAAGACACCCGACCAACCGACATTACCCCTATGGCTGAAGCCCGCACTGAACTGACTGATTTAGGAGAATTTGGACTTATAGACCGAATACAAAGGCAATTTTCCTCCAAAAACCTTACATCTGTAATTGGCATTGGCGATGATGCTGCGGTAATTGATAGCGGTGAGGATTACTTATTGGTGACAACCGATATGCTATTGGAAGGAATTCATTTCGACCTTTCTTATGTGCCCCTACAGCATTTAGGTTATAAAGCTGTGTCTGTAAATGTGTCTGACATTGCGGCCATGAATGGAAAGCCTGAGCAAATCACCATTGGACTGGGGATTAGCAATCGTTTTTCACTAGAGGCGGTTGATGCGTTGTACAGTGGCATACGGGCTGCATGTGATGATTTCAAAGTAGACTTAGTAGGTGGCGATACAACTTCATCTTCTTCAGGATTAGTAATTTCCATTTCGGCCATTGGACGTGTGGCCAAAGACAAAGTTGTGTTGCGCAGCAACGCCAAAAGCAATGACATCATTTGCGCAACGGGCGATTTAGGGGCTGCTTACCTGGGCCTTCAAGTATTGGAAAGAGAAAAACAGGTTTTCCTTACCAACCCCGAAATGCAACCTGATATTGAAAAATATGAATACCTGATAGGCCGGCAATTAAAACCTATGGCCCGCATGGATATCATTCATGAATTGGCCGAAAAGAATATTGTACCAACTTCTATGATTGATATTTCAGATGGACTTGCGTCAGAATTATTGCACTTAAGCAAAAGTTCCCGAGTAGGAGTTAAAATTTTTGAGGACAAAGTACCAATCGACATGATGTCTTACGAAACGGCTATTGAATTTATGATGGATCCCATAACCTGTGCATTGAATGGTGGGGAAGATTATGAACTTCTTTTTACCATCAAGCCCGAGGATTACGAAACGCTAAAGAACCATCCGGATATTCACTTCATTGGCCACATTCATAGCGATCCTAATCAAAATGTGATGGTAACTAAACAGGAAACTGTTGTTCCATTAAAAGCGCAAGGGTGGAATCATCTTTCTTGATTCAGATAAAAACTCTTAAGTCCTCGTTGCGAGGGATTGCTTCACTTCATTCGCAATGATGGTTGTGTTTTTGGGGCCCTTGGGTTTGTAGTTAGTCTTCTGGGTATGGTATAAAAACGAAACTAGTAAATGCCTTATCAACTACAAACAGGCAGCAAAACTCATCGGGGTCTTTGTAGGCCTTTTTAAAATCTTCTTCCCGATCTGCAGCCACCAATTCACGCTGCTGAAATTCATTTAGAAAAGAAGCAAAATAATTCCACTCCAACTCCATAGAAAGTCTGTCAATAAAAAGTTTACCAATGGGAACTACCTCTCTAGAGATAGCAAAAATCGGGTAATCGAAGCCAGCCTTTCTGATTTGATACGAAGCTTCCTTCAAGGTATCCGCCACCTTTACAAAATCAGCACTGATGGTGCCCAGATATTTTCCGTTAAGTTCGGGGTCGTTAAACATGACCGTAAAAATAAGAATCAATCTTGAATCAACTAAAATGACAAAAGAAATAGCGCTAATCTGAAAATGAATTCTTAGCGATCCAATTTTGGCAATACATTTGGAGCATTGGGAAGAAAATCTCAAACTCCTTTTTGAAATCTGAGTAGTGTAATTCTAAATCTTCTGCGGCTCTGTCCATATGTGACACATGAGTTGTTCGTTTGGACATTCCTGTTAAGGCTCTATTAATACCCTCTATACTTGCATAGCTCACTAACCAGTTTCCCTTGATCATATAGGGCAACATCATCATCACACGCTCAGGCAAAATTGAGTGATTCAATTGAACCAATTGGTACGCTCTTTCCGTATAGTCATTCAATGCCTCTTCATGATAATTACTCCACAAGCTCGCTAAAAAGTGATCATAAAATACATCGACAATGACAGGGGCATAGTGCCGATACTTCGGGCGCAGGCGAACCTTGCTTTGCATAACTACGGGATGCCGATCAGTAAATTCATCAATGGCACGGTGTAACTCGATGCCTTGAGCAATGGCTTCCCCAAATTGTTCTTTTAAATCACGGCCACGAACAAAATCACCAATAAAATTGCCCAGCATCAGGTTAGGATCATCTCCGGACAAGTATAAATGGGCTAAAAAGTTCATAAGCATGTAAGATAATTGAAATCAGAGTATTTTTATTAGTCAATAATTTGTTGACTTTTGGTACAAATAACTTGCTATGGCACTCTTAGAACAATTGAAGCTCTTGGTAAACTTAGCGCGGATAGATGGCGAAGTGGCCGAACGCGAAAAGGCCTATATTGCCAACATTGGGAAGGCCAATAACTTTCCTGAATCAGCCGTTTCTACCCTATTCTACACTTCGCATGAAATCATCATACCCGACAATCTAACGGACGATCAAAAATTCAACTATATCTTTAGCCTTGTTCAACTAATGAAAATCGATGAACGACTTTACAAAGAAGAGATAAAATACTGTTCTAAAATTGCCTCACGACTCGGGTATAAGCAAGAGGTAATGTTTGAATTGTTGAGTACAGTGAAGAGTGTGGCCATGGAAGCCAATGAATTGGAAGCCCTAAAAAAACTTACTACCTCTTTGCTAAACCGAAAGTAAAAACTACTTTTTTGTCCAACGTAAGTAGTACCATAAATTTCTATACTCTTGAGAGCACTTAATTACCTTTTGTATTACGGGTTCATTATTCCCCTTTCATTACTACCCTTTCGCGTTTTATATATTATCTCGGATGGCTTATACTTTCTTTTCTATTATGTAATTCGTTATCGCAAAGAGGTGGTTGTTACTAATATTAAAAATTCATTTCCAACAAAAACCGATGAAGAAATTGAGTTCGTTACAAAAAGATTTTACGCGCACTTTTGTGACCTAGTTTTAGAAAGCCTTAAGATCTTTACTATTTCCGAAAAGGATGCAAAAAAGAGAATGTGTTTCAAAAACCCGGAGTTACTTAACCGATTTGCGCAACAACACAAAAGTGTTATAATTATGGGCGGCCACATCAACAATTGGGAAATGTTAGCCGTAACAGTGGCGGGTGCTATGAAGCATAAAGCACAGGCAATTTACAAACCCCTATCGAGTTTATTTTTTGATAAACGAATGCGGGCTACTCGTGGAAAATTTGGTCTGCACATGATTTCAACCAAAAAAGTGAAAGAATATTTTGAAGAAGAAAAAGGAAATTTATCTGCTACCATTTTCGGTATCGATCAGTCGCCTGGCAATCCCGAAAAATGCTATTGGACAACTTTCCTAAACCAGGATACAGGGGTGCTTTTTGGAGCCGAGAAATTTGCCAAAGAACACAACTATGCAGTGGTGTATGGCCGTATCAACAAAGAAAGCCGAGGCTATTACAGTTTTGAATTCCTTGATATCACCGATTCTCCACAACAAACCAATCATGGCGAGATTACAGAAAAAGCTACGCGGATGATAGAGACAGACATTATCGCCAATCCCCAATACTGGCTATGGACACATAAACGGTGGAAACACAAAAGACCAAAAACGGTTGGTTCAAATTGAATCATTACCATGCGTTAAATTCTTATTCTCTTTTTAGTTACTTGAAAAATATTTTAATGAAATGATATCTGAAGGAAGCTGTTTAATATTCCAATGAGCATGAATAGCCAGTGCCGCTCCTAAAGCAGAGGCCTGCGCTACCGAGGCGGCAAAAACTTCCAGCATAGGAAAAGCTTTTGATAGCATATTCATAAAAATAGAATTTTTACTAAACCCTCCATCAACAAATATCCGGGTTATTGGTTTGTTTAAAATTAACCGCGTGGAGGCAACTTGCTTGTATACCAAGCTTCGAATAAAGCTGTGGTAAGCTTCTTCATACGATTGATAATTCGATAAATCATCTATAAATGGCTCATGTATCAGAGCAGGATCATAGCTGACTTCTGAAAAATAATTTTCTGGTCGATGAAAATAGTCGGCCAACCTCTTTATTTGCATTTCATGCTCAAAGCCAGAAAATAACCTGGAAGCCTTTACGGGTTTTGCCTGAAAGGATAAGTAACACAGGCAATCCTGTTGCAACTCTGACGGGGTAAGCGGCTCATGATTAAATGGGTTTAGACTGATACACCACGTTCCGGTAGACAATAAAACAAATGGCTCTTTAAAACTTTCTAGGTATGGGATCAAAGCAGATGAACTGTCATGAAGACCAATGCCACAAGGGATTTCATGATGACCGATACTCGCCTTCACCACCGAATCGGAAGGAGCCAGCGATGGAAGAAGCGCTTCAATTTTTTCTTCCTGTACCCAATGATGATAATTTTCTATTTCGAAATTCCATAACAAAGTATGACACCCCATACTCGTAATCTCTGAAAAGTATTGTCCCGTAAACACGGATGAAATATATTGAGGAAGATGCAAGCTCACTCCAATTTTTTTGAAGAGTTCCGGCTTGGCATATTTTAACAGATAAATCTGCCTACCTGAATTGAGGTTACCCAACATCGGGGAAGCCGTTTGTAAAGCGATGTTTTTCTCCCGATCATATGTTTGTTCAAATTTTTCATTCAACCATTCAGGGTATAGTTTAAGGTAATTATAGAGTGGTGCTGCGGCCTTTCCTGCCCGGTCGAGGTGTACAAAGCTAGCACCGTATGCAGAGAAGTTGAGTGCTTTGATTTGAAAGGCCGGGTTAGCTAGCACTTCGTTGAAAGAATCCTTTACCCAGTTGGTTAAGGCAATTAAATCTTCACACAGATCACCGTCTTCGTCTATTATTTCATCAAGATGGATGGATTTCTCATAGATGATTTGGTAATTCTCATCGAAAAGAAAAAGTTTTTTGTTGGTTTTACCGATATCGAAAATTGCGATGACTGGCTCCACTAAAATAAAAATTAGTATTTCGTAACGATCTGGTTAGAAAGTTTTATCCTTTCTTAGAGGCCCGTGGCCGTAACTTTCAATCCGCGTTGCGAAGTTAAGTTTTTTCGAACCATCAAATCTCTGAAAAGTGAAATCGGTTTGAGCGCTCCTCCTTGTTGAAGTCGGGCTTCCGCAATCAGTGCTCTCACATCCGTGCGGTAAGCCGTTTGCAATATCTCCTGTGCCCGAGTCGTATCGTTCTCTTCTTGCGCAACCTGCAATCCCCTTTTATCAATCAGCAAGGCTTGCGCATAAGCCAGTTGAATTGCCTCTATCGACTGCAGTAAATCTTCCAGCGGGTCTTTCACATTGTGTGAGGCGTCAATCATCCATCCCAAATCTTTTGCGTGATTCATTCCGCGAGCATCCATGCCCTCCACCAATTCATTAAAAATTAAAAATAATTGATAGGGATTAATACTCCCGACCGTCAAGTCATCATCTCCATACTTCGAATCATTAAAATGGAATCCGCCCAATTTTCCTTCCATCAACAGCAGTGAAACAATCTGCTCAATATTGGCATGTGGCAAATGGTGGCCAAGATCTACCAGCGTGAATGCTTTTGATCCCAGCTTATTAGCATATAATAACGACTGTCCCCAATCTCCCACCGTCATAGAGTAGAAGTTTGGTTCGAACGCTTTGTATTCCACAAACATTTTCCAGCTTTCTGGAAGTGCTTTGTATACTTCTTTCAAACTTTCCAACGTATTCTCAAATGCCTTTCGAAAATTTAGTTGTCCCGGAAAGCAGGAGCCATCCGAAAGCCACACTGTAATCGACTCACTTCCTAATTCTTTTCCATATTGAATCACTTCCAGGTTGTGATCAATGGCCTGTTGCCTCACCGATTTATTCACATGTTGCATCGAGCCGAATTTGTAACTCCATTGTTGATTGGGCTGATCCTGAAACGTATTGCAGTTAATCGCATCGAAACGAATGCCGAGTTGCGCGGCCAGGCTTCGGATTGCATTTGTGTCTTTGGGAATGTCCCACTGGATATGCAAGGATATGGCACCACTGGATTTATTTAATGCGTGAAGTAGTCCGATGTCCTCAATTTTCTCCTCTAGATTTCGTGGCTCACCGCCTTGGGGAAATCGACCAAAGCGAGTGCCGCCAGTGCCTAACGCCCAACTGGGAATGGCAATTTGAAAATCGCGGAGGTGCGCAATAACATTCTCAGCATTTTCAATTTCCGATTTGACAAATGCCAGCTTGCGCTGATGTTCCTTTAACAGCAGTTCATTGTGGTTTTCTAGTTGGGCTTTTGACAGCATCATAAATAAGGTTTTTAACTCGCTACATTCATTCCGATGAATCCATTGCACTTAAGGCAGATGAAACACTTCTTTTAACGGAACACTCATGGGTGAATGATCCGAATTGCTCTCCATAATATCTTTCATATAACTCCACCACTTTTTCATCACAGGATTCAACGGAAGCGCATCGAGGTTTTTAACATTAGTGATTTTCAATATTCCAAAAATGTCTAATGTCTCTTCATCCACAAAAATAGAGTAATCTTCAATGCCTGATTTTTTCAACAACGCTACCAATTCGGGCCAAATGGTATCATGCCGCTTTTTATATTCCTGAATTTTCCCAGGATACAATTTCATTTTAAATGCTACCCGATTCATCAAAAACCAAGTTAGCGAACAAATCCCATGGATACACCACCGTCTACATTTAAAACATTGCCGGTGGATTTATCTAATAATCCTCCAACATAAGCAAAGCAAGCGTTGGCAATATCGATCGGCAAAATTATTTCATTCAACAAAGTACGTTTCGCATAAAAGGATGGCAGTTCTTCAACTTTCACGCCATATGCTTTAGCCCGCCCTTCGGCCCAGGCTCCTGCCCAAATTTTGCTATCGGCAATTACCGCATCTGGGTTAATGACATTCACTCTGATTTTATCGGCACCAAGTTCGGCTGCATTTAACCGGCTTAAGTGAAGTTGTGCCGCTTTCGCAGATCCATAGCCAGCATTGTTCGGGCCAGATACCAACGCATTTTTACTTACGATATTAATTACATCTCCGCCCATACTTTGCTTGCGCAGAATTTCAATTCCGGATTGAGTCATTAAGAATTGGCCTTTTACTAACACATCATACAAAAGATCCCAATCTTTTTCGGTGTGGTCTTCTATAGATTTTGATATGGAGAGGCCCGCGTTGTTCACAATAATATCTAGGCCACCAAAGGCGAGGGCTGCAGCATCCATTGCCTGACGGATTAACGAGGCATTCGTCACATCTAGGTTCACAGTAGAGTAAGCGTCTTTGCCAAATAGCTTTTTAAATTCTTCATCTGCACTGATTAACCGGTCCGGGTCATTGTCGCTTAGCATGATGCAAGCTCCCTCCTCTGCAAATTTTTTAGCGATGGCCTTGCCAATGCCACCTGCACTTCCGGTAATTAAAGCAATTTTTCCGGATAACGGTTTGGGCTTCGGCATCCGTTGAAGTTTGGCTTCTTCTAACAGCCAGTACTCAATGTTGAATGCTTCTTGTCGGGGCAGGGAAGTATAATCGGAAATAGCCTCCGCTCCCTTCATCACATTAATTGCATTGATATAAAATTCTGCTGCTACTCGAGCCGTTTGTTTATCCTTGGCAAACGTGAACATACCAATACCCGGAAACAAGATCACCACCGGATTGGCATCGCGAACGGCAGGACTATTTGGATGCTTGCACGATTCATAATAACTGGTATACATCTTCCGATAGGCATCGAATGCCGGAGAAAGTTTTTCTTTCAGTTTTTTTACATCACCAAAATTTTCATCGGGTGCTAACTCCAAAACAAGTGGGCTAATCTTGGTTCTCAGAAAATGATCCGGACAACTGGTTCCCATGGGGGCAAGTTTTTCCAACTCTTTTGAATTTATAAATTCAAGTACACGGTCATCATCTGTAAAGTGACCAATCATGCGCGTGGCGCTAGAACAAAAACCTCTGAGCACGGGAGCCAACGCAGCGGCTTGTTGCAAGCGCATTTCTTTTTTCTGGCTGCTGATTTTTTGTCCTCCAAAAACCGTACGCTTTTTTCCGTAGTTAGCTTCGAGGTATTCTGCACACTGCTCAATTATTTCCAGTGTATTCAGATAACTTTCACAAGCCGTGTCGCCCCAGGTAAATAATCCATGTGAACCCAACATGATTCCGCGAATGCCGGGATTCGCCTCCAAACATTGTTTCAACTTCAATCCTAAATCAAAACCGGGTCGTTGCCATTCTACCCAGCCAATGGTTCCTTTAAAAAGTTCTTGTGTAATTTTTTTTCCGTCCTTTGCGGCCGCAATGGCAATGGCGGCATCAGGATGAAGATGATCAATGTGTTTGAAGGGTAAAAACCCATGAAGAGGCGTGTCAATGGAAGGAGCCTTCGAAGCGAGATCATAAATGCAATGGTTGAAGAGTTCTACCATCTCATCTTCGTATTGAATTCCACGATACACCTTGGTAAGTGAATGCAGTTTATCTACATACAACGCTGCGAGGCCGTTTCGTTTCATCGTGCCAAGATCGCCACCCGAACCTTTCACCCACATCACTTCTGTTTGCTCTCCCGTAAGCGGATTCTTGGCCATTGCTTTACAGGAAGTATTGCCACCACCATAGTTTGTCAAGCGAAGATCGGCTCCTAATAAATTTGAACGATACACTAATAAAGCTACCTCGTCACCTGCCAATTCAGCGGCTTTCTTCTCGTCCCACAAATAACTGACGTGTTTATATTTTTTTGTTTCCATCACTTTTATATTTTCATTTTAACGAATTCCCATAACCGACAAGTCCAATTGATAGTACTATTACTGCAATACCCAACGCAATAGTTGCTTTTGCTTTTTTGCTTACCCCTCCCCATTCACCAGAGAAAACACCCCAAGCGTTGGCGACCAGAATAATAAATGACATGTGTAAAATCCAGGAGCTTGCTCCATTGCCCATTTTGCTTTCGCCCATTCCATAAAAAAAGAATTGTAAAAACCAGGTGGTGCCACCCAACGCACATAGCAAATAGTTCTTGAGTAACGGTGCACTAGATTTAGTATAATCGCCCAATGTTTTATTGCGAATATTTAAGATGATACACCAAATAAGATTCGTAGTGAGTCCGCCCCATAGTATCACTACAAAAATGACATTATTTCTAAACAAAAATTCACCTTGCCCCGGGTTGGCCATTTGCCAGGCAGTGTTAGCTACTACTCCTAAGCTGGAACCTGCCTCTATTCCAAAACTAAAACAAGCACTTAATACACCTGATACAATCGATACAAAAAGGCCAAGGGCTAACTTAAATTCGCTTCCACTTGCATCAATATGACAGCTACCTAAATCCCGATCTTTAATTGCTCCGGCTTTTCCACAAATAATAATTCCAACAACACAAACTGTAAGCCCTGCCAATACCATCAACCCCCAAGGTTTACCGACTAAGTCCAAGATGGTATCTTTTCCTAAAGTCGGATTGAAATAATAGTAGATAGAAGGAATGATCGCACCAAATACAGAACACAACCCTAAGATAATGGAACTACCCAAAGATACTCCGAGGTAGCGCACTCCAAGTCCATACGTTAACCCGCCTATGCCCCATAACAATCCCATAATAAAAGTAGCTCCAATTACTGAACCTGGTGATTTCATTATGATGTCGATAAAATCGGGAATTGTAAGGTAAGCCGCAATAGGAGGTACAATCATCCAGGAGAAAAGCCCACCTACAATCCAAAAGCTCTCCCAACTCCAGCCTTTCACTTTTTTATAAGGCATATAAAAACTACCCGAAGCAAAGCCCCCGAGGAAGTGAAATAAAATACCAGATAGAATTTGCATTTAGTAGATTTTATGTTGCTTTAGGCTGAGTGTATTTTCCGTGACTATATATACCGAAATCCAATCAGAACAACAACTTTAGGTAATGTTCTTATGGGTTCCGTCATGAACCGTACTGAATAGAAATTATTATGATTGGAGGGGAATAAAAATCGTTCAACTTTTTTAGCTATGTTAGTGCTTACTCATTGTCATGAACAAATCTCCCGTTTTTAAATACATCTTGTTAGACGACCGATCGGCTACTCCAAAATATCAACAACTAGCCAATTCGGTTATTCATGCCATTCAAGAGGGGAAAATTGCAAAGAACGATGTACTGCCATCCTTGAGTGAGTTGAGTTTTGAGTTTGAAATTTCGAGAGATACTGCTCAACGTGGCTATAAATATCTAAAAGAGGTTGGCATCTTAGGATCAGTACCCGGCAAAGGCTATTTTATTAAAAGCATTGAAATTGATCAGCCCAGAAAAGTATTTCTACTTTTTAACAAACTGAGCCCTCATAAAAAAATTATTTATGATTCTATCGTTAGGTCTTTAAATAAACAGGCCTCCATAGATTTCTACATCTACGACAACGATTTTTCTTTTTTTAAAAAATTGCTAGCCTCCAAAAAAGAAGGCTATACCCATTACGTGATCATTCCGCATTTTATTGAAGGCGGTGAGAATTCCACGGAGGTAATTAATTCCATTGATAAAAATAAACTTATTCTGCTCGATAAATTGGTACCTGGCGTTACGGGTCAATTTGGTGCGGTGTATGAGAACTTTGAAAAAGACATTTTTAACGCGCTAGAGAAGGCGCTCTCGCGCTTAGCAAACTATCACACTCTTAAAATTATTTTTCCTCAAAACTCATACTTTCCTCAGGAGATTTTAAAAGGGTATCATCGGTTTTGTGATACGTATGCGTTTACTCATAAGGTTGTTCATCACATTGCAGATGAATCGATCAACGCGGGAGAAGTGTTTATTAATTTAATGGAGGATGATTTGGTGAAACTCATCGAACAGATACTTACCAGTAAGTTAAAAGTGGGCAAAGATGTGGGCGTAATCTCTTACAATGAAACACCGATGAAAAAAATAATTCTGGAAGGGATCACTACCATTTCTACCGACTTCAAGATGATGGGTGAGCGAACGGCTGAAATGATCTTATCCAATTCAAAAGAGCATATCGAGATTCCTTTCTACCTTACGTTGAGACCTTCACTCTAAACTTAAAAGTTTACCCTCAGCGTGATTCCATAATTTTTGGGGTTTCCTAAGTGAGCCGCGCCAAAATCATAGGCGTAGGAGATGTAAGTTTGATCGGCTAGGTTTCTAGCCCAGAATTGCAACTCCACATTCTTGATTGCCATTCCAATACGTGTATTCAAAAGGCTATAACCGGATTGCTTAATGGAATTGTTCAAATCAAAATATTGATCCCCAAGATAAGACCACTCTCCCCGAATCATCAATTTAATTTTTTGAGATGAAGCAACACTGTAGTTATATTGAATGGCTAACATCGATGTGATTGCCGGAGTAAACAATTGCTTTTTACCAGACAGATCTACCTCTTGACCATCTTGACTCACTTGAAGCTTATTGTAAGTAGCATCATTAATCCCTGCATTGTATTCTACTTGTAAACCTTTTAAAGGTGTAGCAGCCAATTCCAATTCAATTCCTTTACTACTCAGGCTTCCGGTATTTTTAGTAACTGTAATGGCATACGGCAATACCAAAGTAGGCACCTGTGCATCCGTAAGTTCTGTGTAGAATAAGGCAAGGTTTGCTCTTAATTGATTATTAAAGAAAGTATTTTTCAACCCTACCTCAATGTTATTACTATACTCAGGTTTGTAAGTATATAGCGGAGGTTGAGATGGATCGGATGAAAGTTGTGTAAGTCCACCGGTTCTAAAACCACGAGTGTACGAACCAAACAATATATTTTGCCCGGTCAATTTATAGGCTAAATTTAACTTAGGTGAAAGTGCGCTATACGAAACATTGGCAGTAGTATCCGTTCGAGTAGTAAAAATGGGATTTGGATTCGGGTCGTGCTGATATTCCCCTAATACACTCATCTCTTTGCGTTCATAATCATACCGCAGTCCTGCCGTCAAATCTAATTTCGTAGAAACAGCATAGGTAGACTGACCAAAAAAAGCAGCGCCCGAATTAGTAGCCGTTGTCGAGTTAATCAACGAAAAATTAGAGTCTCCTACTAGGGCAGCAGCGTCTGCACCAAATCGGGTAGCTTGTTTGGTTGGATTGTTTTGATGATACAGGTAAGCACCCGTAGTCCATTGAAATGGTGAGGTTGAATTAACTGGTGAAGCAAATTTAAATTCCTGTGTAAACACATTTACCTGGTTCCATTTGCCTCCATAATTATTAAAAATAGTAACCACATCGGCAGGAGAAAAATCTCCGTCTAACTGATTTTCATAGTACCGCAAATTAGATTGATACGAAGTTTGCGAAGTGAAATTCATTTTGGCACCTGCATAGCTGAGCGTTAACCCGCTGTTAAAAGTATTGTCAACCATTTCCGTTACTGCATTTTGATTCACCGAATAATAGTTAGCTGAATTGAGAGGAAGATAGTTCAGTGGAAAAGCACCTTTATTTCGATTGTTATTATTTTTCACATTGAGTGTAAATACCCATCGGGAGTTGGCCAGGTATTTCAAGTAATAATTTCCGGTGAGGCTATTTTTCTTATCAAAAGTTGAATTGTTAAACTTGTTTTTATAAAAGCCATCCATTTGATCGTACACACCTGCCACTCCTAAAAATAATTTGTCTTTAATTAATGGAGTTTGAAATCCAATGGCATAGCGTTGCTGTCCGTAGTTACCCATACTCACCTCAGCAAAACCTTTTGTGATGTTGGTGGGCTGCCTAGTAATAATATTGATCACTCCGCCCATGGCGTTGCGGCCATATAAAGTTCCTTGCGGGCCTCTCAATACTTCGATTCGTTCCACATCAAATAACTGTGATATGTAAGTGTCCAATCCAAATTGACTTACTCCATCTATAAATGTGGCCACGGCCGGATCGTAAGAAGTGCTAGTAATTCCACGCAGAGAAGTTACATTTCTACCATCGCCCGGATCTGCCGAATATAGATTGGGAACAATCGCGGTGATGTCTTTGCTGTTCCACAGTCTATATTGTTGTATTTGCCTAGAAGATAAAGCACTGATGCTAACGGGTATTTTTTGGAGCTCTTCTTCTTTTTTTTCAGCGGTAACTACAATTGCTTCCAATTGACTATCCTCCTCTTTCAATTCCACCTGAAGGGACGAAGGTTGTTCACCAATTTCAATTGATTGCTCAACGGCAGCGTATCCTATGGCAGAAATCTGTATGCGGTAAATTCCAATAGATACGTTTTTGAGTTCAAATTTCCCTTGGTCATCAGTTGCCGTTCCTTTATTTGTATTAAGAAGATGAATATTAGCTCCCGCAATCGGTACCGCCTTAGTTGAAGTAATTGTGCCCGAGAAGGTAACTGCCGACTGACCAAATAAACATGATGAGGATACCAGTACTATAAAGAATGTTAACAAACGAAACATATGATGTACGATTAGTTTTATAAATTATTTGCAAAGGTGCCATTCTTTCTCCATCCGCCAAAAATATAGTTCAATAGCAACCGAAAAAACTATTTTTTTGAATCGAAAAAACAGATCGTGCAGGACAGTTAATATGAAAAGATTCGCCAAATTTAGCTTTTATAAATCCATTTAATATGATCCATAAAACCCTCCTCCTTTTCTTAGCCATAATTATTTTCACAACGGGATTCAGTCAGGTAAAAATCCAAAATCTACGCACAGAAAATTTCATAAACCCAATCGGGATTGATGCGAAACAACCCAGGTTAAGTTGGCAACTGTATAGCGGAGAGAGAAATGCTATGCAAACGGCCTATGAACTGAAGGTAATGTCGGGGAAGGCAGTTATTTGGAATACAGGGAAAGTAAGTTCGGATCAGTCTCTTTACATCCTTTACCAGGGATCAGCACTGGAATCTGGCCGACAATATCAATGGCAAGTGCGCGTGTGGGACGCATCGGGAAAGGCATCTCCCTGGAGCGAAGTTGCACAGTGGGAAATGGGAATGCTCAACGAAAAAGATTGGTCAGCAAAATGGATCGAGTCAGGATTTCCGGAAGATTCGGTTAACGGTCCTGTTCCTCTGTTTCGCAAATCTTTCAACCTGACTAAAACCATATCGAGAGCCAGAGCCTATATCACGGCACATGGCATTTATGAGGCACACATCAATGGCCAACGGATAGGCGATGCACTTTTAACGCCCGGATGGACAAGTTATCGCACCAGATTACAATATCAGGTGTATGATGTCACATCGTTGTTGGCGAAAGGAAACAATGCCATCGGCACCATGGTTGGCAGTGGTTGGTATCGTGGGCCATTGGCATGGGAAAAAAACAGGGGGATCTACGGAACTAAAACCGGTTTGCTCTTTCAACTTGAACTTACATATTCCGATGGAAGCAAAGAAGTAATCAACTCGGACGGAACATGGAGGACAAGCTTCGGCCCAATTCGCTCGTCAGAAATATATCACGGAGAAGTATATGATGCGCGATTAGAACAAAAAGGTTGGACAACGGCTGACTTTAATGATGGAGGCTGGAAGTCGGTGTTCATAAAGGAAGAATCCATGCAGAACCTGATTGCTACTGAAAATGAACCTATTCGCAAACAAGAAATTTTTAAGCCTATTAAGATTTTTAAAACACCAAAAGGCGAGACCGTGGTTGACTTCGGGCAGAATCTCGTGGGTCTTGTAAAAATAAAAGTAAGTGGAAATGCAGGCGACAAAATAACCATCCGTCACGCGGAAGTATTAGACAAGGAAGGAAATTTTTACACTACTAACCTTCGCGCTGCCAAGGCAGAAATCAATTATATTTTAAAAGGAGGTGAACCCGAAACTTACGAACCTCATTTTACTTTCATGGGTTTTCGGTATGTTAAAATTGAAGGACTTAAAAGTCAGCTTACGACTGATCAACTTACCGCCACGGCCTTCTATTCTGATATGAAGTCCACCAGCGAATTCACCACTTCTAACCCACTCATCAATAAACTTCAACATAATATTGAATGGGGGCAAAAGGGAAATTTTTTGGATGTTCCTACCGACTGCCCACAACGTGATGAACGGCTTGGCTGGACAGGCGATGCTCAGGTGTTTGCTCGTACCGCAACATTTAATCGCAATGTGAAAAGCTTTTTTTCTAAATGGATGAAAGACGTTGCTGCCGATCAACAACCGGATGGTCGCGTGCCCTTTGTTGTTCCCAATGTGTTGAAGCCAACCGAAGGCGGATCTGCGGGGTGGGC
>JAYVPS010000240.1:0-15260 GCA_043757225.1 Cytophagales bacterium
GGCAAAGAATGTATTTCATAAGTTTGATCACATTTCAATTTATTTACTGATTGCAGGTACCTACACTCCTTTTTGTTTAACTGCATTGCGCGGATGGATTGGGTGGAGCGTACTAGGTGTTGTTTGGGGTTGTGCCATCTTGGGTGCTGTTCTCAAAGCGATATCAATTGGAAAGAGGGTACGACTCTCTACTATTTTGTATGTGCTGATGGGCTGGGTGATTCTCATCGCCATAAAGCCACTTTATCACGCTATGTCGTTCAATGGCTTTATGCTTTTAATAGCGGGTGGAATTTCGTACACTTTCGGAACGATATTTTTTATCAGAGATCAGGTAAAATATAACCACAGTGTGTGGCACTTATTTGTATTGGGGGGAAGCGTTTTGCATTTCTTTTCGGTGCTGACGCTGCTTCCGTAGTTGAAACTAAGTAGCCCACGCCTTGCCTACTTCTATTAAAGGTACACAACCTTTAAATGGGCCTGGCACTTGATTGTATTGCAAAATATCACTCGCTCCTACTTGACTGGTGAAGAACCCTAACAGCACGAGTTCTTTCACTTTTAGTATGAACGGTTTTTCTGCACCCTTTCGTGGATTCCACCATCCCAACGGTGGCTTCTCAGTTGGATTAGCAAACGCAGCATCGTGGTATTTTTTGAATAGTGTTAACTGATCTGCAGCCGTACATTCTTCAAAGCTATCACCGAACGTTTTTTTTGCATCGTCTTCAAATGCAGTCAACTCTTTTAAAAAAGAATCTTGATTTTCTTTATTGTAAGCTTCTTTCAACAACGTGTCAATAAACTGTGGCACTCCAACATCTATAGCTCCTGGTGTAGATGTTTTTGGAATGATGATTTCAGAAAGCACTTCTATTGATCGTGCCTGGCCTTCAGAAAAGAAGACAGGCTTAAACGCTATTTCGGGTCTTGCTTTACATCCGTTTAAAACACCCATAATGGCCGGAGCCGATATAGCATACCCCAATGCATAGGCTGTTCGTTGTATGGCTTCTCTTCTATTCATAATATTATTTTTGAATTCCATTACTTCAAATTTCCTTTTTTCAATTCATTCACCGCATAATCTGCCGCTCGTGCCGTTAACGCCATGTATGTGAGAGATGGGTTCTGACATGCAGAAGAGGTCATGGCTGCACCATCGGTAACAAAAACATTCGGAGCCTCATGTACTTGATTCCATCTGTTCAATACCGAAGTTTTAGGGTCTTTACCCATACGTGCTGTTCCCATCTCGTGTATCCCTAAACCCATATGCGCAGAGCGATCAAAAGTTTCTACATTTTTAAAACCAGAAGCGTCAAACATTTCAGCCGCGCTTGCCATCATGTCTTTGCGCATGGCTTTCTCATTATCTTTCCACTCAGCATCAATATTCAAGGTTGGTAATCCGTACATATCTTTCTTTTCGTGATTTAGACTGACGTGATTTTCGAAATACGGCAAGCATTCACCAAAGCCGGTCATACCAATAGTCCACTCGCCTGGCTCGGTTAATGATTCTTTTAAATCCTCACCATACGCCATTTCCAGAACACCACGGTTCCAGCCTTCACGGCTAGCGCTACCTTGATAACCAAAGCCTCTTAGGTAGTCTGTGCGTTTGTCGTCACCAATATTTCGGAAGCGCGGGATATAAAGACCATTTGGTCTTCGTCCGATGTAGTATTTATCTTCATACCCTTCCACCACACATTCAGCTCCGGCACGGAAATGATGATCCATTAGATTGTGGCCGAGTTGTCCGCTACTATTTCCTAATCCATTTTGGAAACGGTTTGAGGTTGAATTCATCAGTATGAAGGTACTCCCCAATGTCGATGCATTTAGGAAAATTACTTTAGCGAAGAATTCTATTTCCGTTTTTGTCTCTGCATCCAGCACACGAACACCTATGGCTTTTCCTTTTTGTTCATCGTAAATAACAGAATGAACGATGGAGTGCGGACGCAAGGTCATGTTACCGGTCCTTTCTGCTGCCGGTAATGTAGAAGAGTTACTACTGAAGTAGGCGCCATACGGACAACCACGATCACACATATTTCTCGATTGGCAAATGCCTCGATTAGGATCATGAGGTAACTTGGCAGTAAGGTGTGCCACACGGCCAATAGTTATTTTTCTCCCATTAAATTTCTCAGCTACACGATCTCGAAAAACTTCTTCAACACAATTCAAATCCATGGGTGGAAGAAATTTTCCGTCAGGAAGTTGGGCAAGACCTTCTGCTCTTCCACTAACGCCTATATAGGTTTCAACCATATCATACCATGGAGACAAATCTTTATATCGTATCGGCCAATCCACACCATGCCCATCTTTTGCATTCGCTTCAAAGTCAATATCTGATAACCGATAGGTTTGCTTTCCCCACATAATGGATCGGCCACCAGCATGATAGCCCCGAATCCAATCGAATGGTTTTATTTCAGTATATGGATTTTCAGTATCCTTTACCCACCAATGCTTATTTGATTGATGAACCCCATTTCGGGATTGCACAGGGTAGAATTTCAATTCTTCAGGTGGTAATCGATTGGCAGTGGGAAGTTGCCAAGGATCTTTTGTCATCGTAGGATAATCCACAACATGTTTTACATCACGTCCTCGTTCAAGCACTAATGTTTTCAGTCCTTTTTCGGTGAGTTCTTTGGCGGCCCAACCTCCACTAATGCCTGTGCCAACAACAATGGCATCAAATGTGTTTTCCTTTACCGCGTCAATATTCAAATTCATTTTGCCTTGACTTTAAAATGTTAAAAAATTTATAGGAAGTGATCTCATCACAACTTTAATATCCCCACTTTTTCATTATTTCATAATCTTCTTTGGCGCATGCAAGTGGAGCCTTTCCCTGATATGACTCTTGCTCTACAATAAAGTGAACCGTGCCTCCGGATTTTCTCCCCAAATCAATAACCTCTTTTAGATTCACGATGCCATTTCCTAATATAGTGCTTTCATATTTTTCTTGGCTGCTAGTTGCTAAAATTGCATCTTTTACGTGCATGGATTCAAAACGACCCGGGTATTTTTTTACCATGTCAATGGCTTTAGCTCCTCCGTTGTACAAATTGCCTGTATCCAACTGTTGAATTACCCCAGAGGGGTCTGTGTTTGTAAGAATAAGGTCGTATACAGTTTTGCCATTTAGCTTCTGACTGAATTCAAAATCATGGTTATGATAACCGAATTTCATGCCCGCCTTTTTGCAAAGATCCCCACATTTATTAAAAACCTCCATGAAGCGTTTTAGGTCATCTTCAGTTTGTCGGAGGCTTTCTTCCAAGAAGGGACTGATGACATAGCGTTGGCCGGCAATGGCAGCATCTTCTATTGTATATTTCCAAACGTCAGTGAAATCTTTTGCCACCTCATCCCAATGGGACTTTGCTAATACTGTATGCCCGCTTGGCATTTTCATTCCAAGATCGGCCAGAACTTTCTTGAATTCCGCAGCGCGGAAGCCGTAGAATTTCCGATCAACGTAATTGGCATGTTCTACATTCTTGTAGCCGAAGGAAGCGATCTCTTTCAACGTACTTAAAGGGTCTTTTTTCATATCATCCCTAACAGAATAGAGTTGAATGCCCAGGAGCTTTTCTTTTACTCCTAATGACAGAAGGTGGTGGCTTATAACGGAAGCGCCAACAAGTGCAAAGGCACCTTTTTTAATAAAATTTCTTCTTGAGTGATTCATACTGGATTTGGTAAGTAGTTGGAATAATAAAAATAAGTATTTAATTTATTCTAATCAAAAAGGCATTAGGGGTTATGCCATCAATCAAATAATGTCAAATTTCCATGCTGGTCTGCGGCAGGCATAGGCAATAATAATGAAGGCCTATCAAACTGAATTGAATTAAGCTGGGGGGATACTGTAAACCCATCAAAGTTTAAATCGTTAGGCTGATCCAAGAGTGATAATAAATCTTGCTCTTCGGCATCTTTTTTTAACCATATTATTTCTTGCTCTTGAGTAAGAACAAAGGGCATACGCTCAGTAGCTGTTAAAACTATTCCTTTTGATGGCTGCGTAATGATTGTGAATGTGTGAAAGGAATTTCCTTCTTCGTCATCATATTCTTCCCAAAAGCCCGCGATAGAAAAAATCCCCTTTGATTTTAGAACAAACCTCCAAGGAATAGTAGTTTTCTTCCCGACTTTTTTCCAACCATAAAAGCCATCGGCCGGGACGATGCAACGGTATTTCTTTAAGCATTTTTTCAGTACCGGCTTTTCAGCAACTTGCTCTGCCACAACATTTATCAGCCTCTCGGCAATCGATTTATTTTTTGCCCACTGGGGTGCTACGCCCCAATAGAAATAAGAAAAACCTTGAGGGTTTTCGCTGGTGATCACGGGAAATAATTGGGTAGGCGCGCCATTGTACTTGGGCAAACTAGTAGGCTCTTCGATTTTGAAGCGTGTTGCTAATGCATTTGCTGGAACTCCTATGGAAAAACGGTCAATCATGGTTTTGTATAAACTCTAAAGCTCGTAACTCTGACCAATATAACCCACTTTTATCAAAACGAGAAAAGCCAACATGGCCTCCATGCGTTGGCCTTTCAAAAAGAATGTGCGAATGGCCGCCTAAGTCTGGAAAGCATTCTGGGCTTAAAAACGGATCGTTTTGTGCGCTGACAATCAAAGCAGGAATTTTTATTCTTGATAGAAAGTGAACGGAACTTGATTTGTAATAATAATCCAGCGCTCCGTCAAACCCATGAATGGGTGCTGTGTATTGTTCATCAAAATCCATTAAGGTTTTAATTTGATCAATTCCCGTAAGGCTGATCCCTTGCATGATAGCCGCTTTTGATCGTATCTTCAATTTTAGGCTTTTTAAAAATCGGTTGGCGTAGATCCAGTTGTAGGGTTTGGAGATTTGAAGGCAACTGGTGTGTAGATCCATCGGGACTGAAAATGTGACGGCTCTTTTTATTTTGGTATTTGTAAGTTGACTTTTTTCTCCCAAATACTTTAGTGTTAGATTACCACCTAAGCTAAAGCCGATCAGATATACTTCATCATAATTTTTAGTTGAGTGGTTAATCACCATGTCAAGATCATCAGTGGCACCGCTATGGTAAAATCTCAGTTGCTTATTCAATTCTTCGCTACATCCACGATAGTTCCAGGCTAAAGTATCATACCCTTGGCTGTAAAATGCCTTGGCCATGCCCTTGATATAGGCTCTTGTCGAATTGCCTTCTAACCCGTGTGAGATAATGACCAATTTGGAAGAATTTTCCTTCAGCCAATCGAGATCCAGAAAATCGTCATCTTGGGTGATTATTCTTTCCCGTTTGTATATGACTGAATTTACTTTCCTGAAAAGCGAAGGGTAGATAGTCTCCAAATGTCGATTGAAGAGTAGTTTCGGTGGAGAATAATTTTGCATTTTGTCAGGAGAAAAAACTAACCACGTAGGATCATGCCACCTAGATAGAAATCACTTCCAATCCATCCTCTTTTTCAAGGAAGTAATGTGTGCCAAGTGATGATCGCCATGCCATGCGTACATGCCCAGCAATTGATCGATGCGAATTACTTTGTTGCTTTGAGGGTTTGTAAAAGTCCTTTCTAAGTCTGCTGGGCTAATTTGTTTTGCTAACACAACCATTTTAGCATGCAAGGCAATTAACAAATTCCACGATAGGGCATGGGCAGCCTTGGTCTCGGGTGTCTCGGCCCACAGTTTTTCTTCATAGGCCTTAATGATCGATCCAGCTTCTGTTAATGCCCACTTGATACGGATATAAGCGTTCATATGGCTATCGGCCACGTGGTGTATAACTTGCCGCAACGTCCATCCTCCTTCCCGATAGGGAGTATCTAGCTGTTGATCTGTAAGGTGCTGTAATTCCTGTTTGTAATAAGTAGGAACTGCTTCAATGCGATTAATAAATGATTGAATTTCTTCGGGCGTATAGTCCAATTTTGTTTGAAATCTCCCAATAGGGTATTTCAATTCATCTTCTTGCATAGAGTATTAATAGTTAAAAATTTATGATTTGAAAATTTAGGGAATCAATGTGAGAACTAATCGAAAATTCCACCCGTCTTGGTGGATAAAATTACTTATTCATTCTCAACGGCTTCTTTCGCTTCTTCTTCCGAATAGCCCTTATGAAGTTTCACAGGCTTTTTAGAATTTCGCTTCTTTTTAACCCGTATGTTAGTAAGTTCAATCAATAGCGAGAAGGCCACGGCAAAATAGATATAGCCTTTGGGCACTACAAACTCAAGTGCTTCCAAAAAGAGCATAAAGCCAATCAGAATTAGGAAGCCAAGTGCTAATACCTCCATAGAAGGGTGTTTTTGAATAAATGAACCGATGGAGCCCGAGAAGAACATCATAACCCCTATAGAAATCATTACCGCGATGATCATAATAAGAACCTGATCAACAATACCGATCGCTGTTAAAATGGAATCAAAAGAGAAGATGATATCCAATAGAATAATTTGTAAAATAGTGGCTGGGAGGGTTGGTATTTTTGCTTTTTTTCCATCTTCATCATCGTCCTCTTCCTCGCCTTCCATTTCGTGATTGATTTCCATCGTGCTTTTGGCAATAAGAAAAAGACCACCAAACCCAAGGATCAAATCGCGGCCGCTGAAATTATGCTCACCATGAAAGCCCATAAATTTAATTATCCATTCTGGCAAAAAGTCATTAACCGCAAAGAGCGGCTCTTTAAATTTCATGATCCAAGTGATGCAAAGCAAAAATCCAATCCGAACAAACATAGCCAGGAACAACCCAGTATTCCGTGCTCTTCTTCGATGCTCTTCGGGCAATTTGTTCGATACGATGGAAATAAAGATGATATTGTCGATTCCTAACACAATCTCAAGGAAGCAGAGTGTTAAGAGGGCAAGCCAAGTGTCGGCCTTTAAAAAGATTTCCATGTATAGGGTGATTCAAAAAATCGTTCCAAATTAAAGAAAGACTTCAATTAAAAAAACCTGTTCAAATGAAAAGAAAGATCTTTTTTATATGAAATTTGAAGAATCTATTTTTCCAACCCAAAAAGTCGTTGATAACTACAGTATTCTCAGCCAGCACAAGAAAACAAAACTTGCAAAAAATGGCCTTGTCAACTTTTGATGTGTTGGTAATAGGAGGGGGCATTACAGGAGCTGGAATTGCCTTAGATGCGGCTTTACGAGGATTAAAAGTGGCGCTAGTGGAGAAAAATGATTTTGCCTCCGGTACAAGTAGCCGATCTACTAAGTTGATTCATGGTGGTCTTAGGTATTTGAAGCAATTAGAGTTTGGGTTAGTAAAGGAGGTTGGAAGCGAACGTGCGGTGGTTCACCAATTGGCACCGCACTTGGTGGTGCCAGAGAAAATGCTTTTGCCACTTTATGAAAAGAAAGGGCTAGGGTATTGGTTGGCCTCTATTGGTTTGAAGATTTACGATTTATTGGCAGGAGTGAAACCTGCGGATCAACGTAGAATGCTCACCCGCAACCAAACACTTCGCCAAGAGCCTTTGCTAAAGCCTAATGATGTGAAAGGAGGAGCTATCTATGCCGAATACCGGACTGACGATGCTCGTTTAACGATTGAAATTATCAAGACAGCTCATTCAAAGGGAGCTTGCATTGCGAATTATTGTCAAGTCACGAATTTCAACTATCACGATGGAAAAATTGTGGGGGTTAAAGCCATCGATGTGTTATTGGGAGAAGATTTTGAAATAAAAGCAAAAATTGTGGTGAGTGCTGCCGGACCTTGGGTGGATGAACTCCGGGAAATCAATCAATCGAAGAATGGAAAGCGATTGCATTTAACAAAAGGTGCTCACTTAGTTGTAGCTCATGAAAAGTTTCCTGTGAAGCAAGCAGTTTATTTTGATGTTGAAGATGGCCGAATGATTTTTGCTATTCCGAGAGGAAGAACTACTTACATTGGCACAACAGACACCAACTATGAAGGAAGAAAAGATGAAGTCCATGCCTCTTTGGATGATGCGAACTATATCCTCAATGCGGTGAATGCTACGTTTCCATCAACCAACTTATTATTAAGCGATGTTGAATCAAGTTGGGCAGGGCTACGGCCGTTGATTCACGAGGAGGGAAAGTCTGCCTCGGAGCTTTCACGCAAAGATGAAATTTTTGAATCGGATAGTGGATTAATTTCTATTGCTGGAGGTAAACTTACGGGCTACCGAAAAATGGCTGAGAGAATTGTAGATCGTATAGTAAGGAGTCATTTCCCCGAAAATAGATCCCGGTGTATTACTAATTCCATTTTGTTTGTTGGTTCAGATTTCAAAAACTATGGTGAGGTAAAAAATTATGTAGGTGCCTTAACAAACTCCCTTCGGATAATTGGGTTGGAGAAAAAGGCTCATTACCTTGTTCACAATTATGGAAAGCAAAGTGATATGATTTTAGCTCGCTTAAAAGATAACTTGGAGAAGGATATTGATCTTGCTTTGGCCAAAGCCGAGCTTTGGTTTTGCATTCAACACGAAATGGTTTTGAGCCTTACCGATTTCTGTGTCAGAAGGACTGGTATGCTCTACTTCAACAGGCCGAGATTAGAAAGAAATTTAGAACCAATTTTAGAAGAATTTAAAAATTTCTTCACTTGGAGCGATCATAAAGTGAATAAAGAAAGGGAAGAGTTGAAAGGACTTATTGTGAGGTCTTATAATTTTAAAGAAGTAGAAAAACAGTAATTCAAAGTTAGATCGTACTTATCGTACTAATAAAATGAAAATACTCTTATTCCTTGTTGGGATTGTTTTGTTAATAGGTGTAGAGATCGCCCGAGTATATTACATCATGCCTTTTCCCGGAAGTCAGGTAGATGAAGTGATCAATTTGGCCTACTTTCTTCAAAATAATATTTGGATTTTTCGAATTGCCGGACTGGCATTGATTGCCTATCCCGTGTTCTCACTTTTTAACGAGAAGAATGTTTATATCAAATGGACCGGTTTTGCGTTGATTCTTTTTTGGATAATTGCGACCTACGCTCTCAACTTTCGATTTTTGGCGGAGAAAATGTTTTATCAGCCGGAATCAAAGATTTTCCTTTTGTCAAGTACAAATAAGATTGCTAAAAATAAATTAGTGATTGGTGTTTATGTTAATGGTGAAGCAAAGGCTTTCCCAATCGAAATTATTGGCTATCATCATCAAGTGCGCGATACTGTTGGTGGTGAAGATCTTATGATCACCTATTGTACGGTTTGTCGCACAGGCCGGGTTTATAGTCCTGTGGTAGATGGGCAATTAGAAAATTTTAGGTTGGTGGGCATGGATCATTTTAATGCTATGTTTGAAGACAGTCGCACACAAAGTTGGTGGCGGCAAGCCAATGGTGAAGCAATTGTAGGTTCGTTGAAAGGAAAGAGTTTAAAGGAGATTCCTTCAGAGCAAATGACATTAGGTGCGTGGCTGAATAGATATCCCAATTCGTTGATACTCCAGCCCGATCCAACGTTTAAAATCCAATACGAAGAATTGGAGAAATTTGATGAAGGAACCATCGAAGGAAAATTAGAAGGCCGTGATTCACTTTCGTGGAAAGATAAATCGTGGGTGGTTGGTGTGTCGATGGGCTTGTTCGCGAAAGCCTATGATTGGAATGATTTGATGAAGAGGAGAACGATCAATGATTCGTTTCAAAGCATACCCGTTTTAGTGGCTATACAAAGCGATAGCGCTTCCTTTCATGTTTGGAAACGTGTTGCCGGAATTGATACCTTTGAATTTATTTATAGCGATAGCATTAAGTCGTTGATGGACACCAAAACTCATTCGACATGGAATTGGTCTGGTAAGTGCGTGGAAGGGAAGATGAAAGATGCTCAACTGGAGTCCGTACAATCTTATCAGGAATTTTGGCATTCCTGGAAAACTTTTCATCCGAATACTATCCAATAGTTAAATTCAAAATAATTCATATTAAAATCCTAAGAATGGCCGATAAAAAAAACTTTTTGTGGGGAATCGATCTGGGAGGCACGAAAGCTGAAGGTGTTGTGTTGGGACATGGAGGATTGAATGAGATTTTATTTCGCGATCGCGTAGCTACGGGTGCAGAGAATGGCTATCAACATATTTTACATCAGATAAAAATGTTGGTGGAGATGATGGAACAGAAGATGGGCTATCGGCCTGACAAGCTGGGGATATGCACACCAGGCACACTTGATCCCAAGCTAGGAACCATGAAGGGTTGCAATGCAGTTTGTATGAATAATCAGCCGATGAAAACTGATTTGGAAAAATTGTTGAGCGTTGAGATTACTATTGCGAATGATGCGAATTGCTTCGCCTTAGCGGAAGCAAGGATGGGGGTGGTGAAAGAAAAATTCCCCAAGGCCAATGTAGTATTTGGGGTTATCATGGGAACGGGTGTGGGTGGTGGCTTAGTGGTAAATGGAAAAGTGTTAAATGGTTTAAATGGGATCGGTGGAGAGTGGGGTCATAATTTTTTAGATGTATCAGGTGGCTCCTGTTATTGCGGTAAAAGCGGCTGCGTTGAAAAAGTACTGGCGGGTCCATCCTTAGAAAAATACTATGCCTCCATTTCAGGGCAAGAAAAGCAGATGAAAGAAATTTATGATTTGTACAAAAGGGAAGAAGTTTATGCAACTCAAACTATTCAGCGCATGACGCATTTCTTTGGCCTTGCTCTCAGCGTGATTGTGAATATTATTGACCCCGATGTAATTGTGATTGGTGGAGGCGTTGGAAACATTGATGAGATTTATACGGTAGGGGTTGAGTCAGTTAAAAAATTTGTTTTTAATAACGGAGCGCTTGATACGCCCATTGTTAAACCAATGTTAGGAGATAGTGGCGGTGTTTTTGGTGCAGCATTTTTGGTAGCTTAATTTTTTAAAGTAATATATAATGAAAAAAATGTGGCCTGTCATTGTTGTCATTCAACTTGTGTTGATACTGGGTGATGTCTGTTTATGCGTTTGTTCAAAGTGGAATAGCAAAAGAGAACTTGCGACTCGCCAGAGAGAAAGCAACGCAGTCTGAAATGAATGCAAAAGTTATTATGCAGCGACAGATAGCGGAAAAATTAAGAGAAGAATTGACTTTATGTAAGAGTAAGAATAATAAGTAGGGCTTGAGGTCGAGTATAAAAAAAATACATCCGCACCCTATCTCCTAACGATCATATTGTAACCCATCTGGTTAATTCCAAAGGTTATAAAATATCAGCGTAATATTGCGGGAGGCAAATCTCAATTTATTTATATTGCTGCTTCCATGAGTAAATCCATCGCTATTATCCAATCGAATTACATTCCATGGAAGGGTTATTTTGATATGATAGGCTTAGTGGATGAGTTTATTATTTACGATGAAGTTCAGTACACCAAAAATGATTGGCGCAATAGGAACAAAATAAAGACAAAGATAGGGATCCAGTGGCTTACTATCCCCGTTTATCAGAAAAGTTTAGATCAACGAATATCAGAAACTATAATTAGTGACAAAAAGTGGGCTACTAAGCATTGGAATACATTAATTACTAATTATTCGAAAGCACCATTTTTTAAATTGGTTTCGCCAACCTTAGAGGGTTTTTATAGTCAGAATAAATCTATGCGGCTAAGTGAGGTTAATCAGGAGTTAATTAAGCTTGTTTGTAATTTGGTCGGAATCAACACCAAAATTAGGAGCTCGTCTGATTTTAACTTGATTGGCGATCCGACAGAAAAACTAGTTGACCTTTGTTGTCAAACTTCTGCCCAAATTTATCTTTCCGGTCCGGCAGCCAAAGAGTATCTTCGTGAAGATCTGTTTATAAAGCAAGGCATTAAAGTAAAATGGATGGACTACTCAGGTTATACGGAATATCCTCAACTGCATCCACCTTTTGAGCATCATGTGAGTATTCTGGATTTACTTTTTAATACAGGAATAGAAGCAGGCAGGTATATGAAATTTTCCAGGAAATGAAAATAAGTGTAGTTACTACTATGTATTATTCGCGCAGTTATCTGCATGAATTTTATAATCGAACGCTTGCAACCATTAAGGAGCTTAGTGTTCCTTACGAATTTATTTTCGTTGACGATGGATCTCCAGATGACTCATTAAAAGTAGCGAAACAGATTCAGCAGTTGGACGAAAATGTAGTTGTTGTTGAGCTCTCCCGTAATTTTGGTCATCAGCGTGCTATCATGACCGGATTGCAGGAGGCAACGGGGGATTTTGTTTTTTTAATTGATTGTGATCTAGAGGAAGATCCCGAGTTCTTAAATTTATTCTGGGATAAGTTAAAGAAAAGTAATGACATTGATGTTTTCTACGGGGTTCAGATAAAACGAAAAGGTAAATGGTTTGAACGTTTTAGCGGAAAGGTTTTCTATAAAATAATTTCAATGCTTTCTGATGTGGAATATCCAGCCGATACACTTACCGCGCGGTTAATGTCCAAGCGGTATGTGGAGGCAGTTAAGAAATTTAAAGAGCGGGAGCTTGACTTGTGGGGTGTTTTTGTATTAACAGGATTTAATCAGGTGGGTATCTCAGTATCAAAGCGATTTAAGGGAAGTAGCACATTTACGTTTGTCAAACAAATTAAAAGAGCGGTTGAAATCATTACCTCGTTTAGTCATAGGCCACTTTATATAACATTTATTCTGAGTGTTATATCTTTCTTAGTGGCCATAGCAAATGTGGTAGTAATTATGTTTAAGAAATTTTACTTGAAAGTAGATGTAGAAGGTTGGGCTAGTATCTTGGCTAGTGTTTGGCTAATTGGCGGATTTATATTCTTGGTTTTAGGAATCTTTGGAGTTTATTTGTCGAAAATGTTTCTCGAAATAAAATCAAGACCACTTACAATAGTTAAGGAAGTACATAGGATAACAATATAGATAGACCCATGATTACCTCACAGGATACAGATTTATTTTACATCGAAAATTTGAAGAGACATGGATCAAGCTCGCAAGGTGTTGGTTGGAAAGATGATAGTGCCCAAATTGTCCGTTTTGATCAATTAGTTAAAGTGATTGACCAGACAATTCCCTTTTCCTTAAATGATCTAGGTTGTGGAGTAGGTGATTTGTCAAGATTTTTAATAAAGAATCACTTCCCGGTAAGTAGTTACCATGGCTATGATATCTTAAGAGAAATGGTTGACGAGGCCATGGTAATTGGCGCGAAGAATGATAACATAAAATTTTTCTTAATCACAGATTCCAACGAAATATCCCAAGCCGACTATACAGTATCAAGTGGCATCTTTAATCCACGGCATGGTATTTCAGATACGCAATGGAAACATCATATTATTGAAACAATTCAGATCATGAATGATCGAAGTGTAAAGGGATTTGCATTCAATGCTCTTAGTATTTATTCTGATGTGGAATTCAGAAAACCTGAGTTGTACTATTCTGATCCTTTATGGCTATTTGATTTTTGCAAACTAAATTTTTCCAAAAACGTGGCTCTGCTTCATGATTACAATCAATATGACTTTACTATCTTGGTGAGAAAATGAGAGTGACTTATTTGTTTGATAAATTAGCCTTAGGATAACTAGATTATTATATGAGTTGATGAATGATTGGCTTCAATAAACCGTACCGCACTGGCAAAGAGCTTTCTTACATAGAGGAAGCTATTAGGCAAGAGAAGCTTTCAGGCAATGGTATGTTCACGCGAAAATGTCAGCAGTTTTTTCAAGATCAATACGGGTTTAAAAAAGTATTGTTGACACAGTCATGTACTGCGGCATTGGAGATGGCGGCTTTGTTAATTGATATTAAACCTGGTGACGAAGTGATCATGCCGTCCTACACCTTCGTCTCCACCGCCAATGCATTTGTTCTTCGTGGTGCAAAGATTGTTTTTGCCGACTCAAACGAAATTGAGCCCACTATTTCCGTAGCTCATATCGAAAAGTTGATTACGCCAAAAACTAAAGCGATCGTAGTAGTTCATTATGCTGGTGTGGCCTGTGATATGGATCCTTTGATGGCGGTGGCTGAAAAGTACAAGTTGTTTGTTATTGAAGATGCTGCTCAGGCAATTGATTCGTATTACAAAGGAAAACCGCTGGGCTCTATCGGTCACTTGGCGGCTTTCTCCTTCCACGAAACAAAAAATATTAGTTCAGGGGAGGGGGGAATGTTGGTAGTGAACGATGAACGCTTTATTAATCGTTCTGAAATTATTTGGGAGAAGGGAACTAACCGATCGGCATTTTTCCGAGGTGAAGTGGACAAATATAATTGGGTGGATATTGGTTCTTCTTTTTTACCTTCCGAAATTACGGCTGCTTTTTTGTGGGCTCAGTTGGAGCAATTAAAACCAATTCAAGAAGCAAGAAAGACGCATTGGAACTTGTATTATAATGAGTTACAGATTTTGGATGCAGAAAAGAAACTGAGACTTCCGTGTGTTCCTGCTTACGCAACCAATAATGCTCACTTGTTCTACATTTTAGCCGCCAACCGTAAAGAGCAATTGGCTCTTTTAAATCAATTGAAAGTGATGGGTGTTCAAGCAATATTCCATTATCTGCCATTGCACCAAAGCCCGTTCATAATAAAACAATCTAAGCCAGTCTCATTGCCGAATTCCGAGCGATATGCAGATACGCTTATCAGACTACCATTATTTGTTGAATTGGAGCAAGCGCAATCGATGGCGGTGGTCAAGGCAGTAAAAATGTTCTATGACTTACACTTATTAAGTCATAGCCGCTTCAAAAATTAATTGATGATCTAAAAAATAAATTGCTTATTTTTCATTTCTAATTTATTTCAACCCCAAAAAAAATACAATTTACATGAATCGAAAACTTAGAATGGGTATGGTGGGCGGTGGCCTCACTTCATTCATTGGTCCTGTACACAGACGGGCTGCCGGAATTGATGGTAATATTGAATTGGTAAGTGGAGCGTTTAGCGTAGTCCCGGGCGAATCAGAGGCTACTGGGAAATTGCTTCACTTAGACAAGGATCGAGTTTACACCACCTATCAGGAAATGTTTGAAAAGGAAAGTAAAATGCCAGCGGATAAGCGCTTGGATTTCATTTCAGTAGTAACACCCAACCATGTTCACTTTGGACCAGCAAAAATGGCATTAGAAAGTGGCTTTCATGTGATGGTTGAAAAGCCAATAGCCTTTTCGATGGAAGAAGCAAAAGCCTTAAAGAAAGTTGTAGAAAAAACCGGTTTGATATTAGGGCTGACTCATACGTATACCGGATATCCTA
>JAYVPS010000241.1:0-15242 GCA_043757225.1 Cytophagales bacterium
AGGTACTCCATTGGATAGGAGACGAGCAATTCCATTTCTACTTGTGCCATCAATAGCGCTAAAATATCCAGCGATAATAATTTTTCCATCGGATTGTACCGCTACATCACGCACTGCATTGTCTGCTCCTGAGCCCAGATCAAAACTAGTGTCGATACTTCCGTTGTTATTGAGTCGGTAGATGCCGGGCGAACTTGAAGTGCCTATTAAAATTGTTCCATCTGCCTGCGCCTTTATTGCATTTATGCCTAAACTTTGTGGGCCAGCAAAAGTCGCATCGGGCCTAAAACTAGTAAGTTGGCATAGTAGTATCAATCTCCTTTGCCCACGCTAAAATTCCACCTTTTAGATTATATAGATTGGTGAAGCCGTGGTTGGTTTCCAACCACTTCACCATGTTGCCACTACGTGCCCCGCTACGGCAGTGGATAATTACTTGCTTATCTTTTGCGATTTTATCTACGTTATGTGGAATGTCTCCTTGAGGAATAAGTTCGCCCTCTAAATTGCAGATCTCATATTCGTGTGGTTCACGCACATCAATCAATTGAAAATCAGCTCCTTTTTCTTTCAATGCTTTTAGATCTTGTACAGTTACTTCTTTCATGGTTGTTTCATTTTTGGAATGAGAATTACAAAAGTCATCATAATCTATCAAACCGCTAATTTTTTCTCGTTGATTTTTTTGAGGAATGTTAATTAGTTGGGTTTCTAATGTTGAGGAATCAAATAGCAATAATTTACCGAAAATGGGCGTTCCGAAATCGCCTATCACTTTCAATGTTTCATTGGCCTGAATGCACCCGATAATTCCCGACAAGGCACCCAACACACCGCCCACCTCGCAAGAAGGGACAGAATCGGGTAAGGGGGGAAGTGGAAAGAGATCACGGTAGGTGGAGCTACCTTTATAATTAAATACGGCTACCTGACCTTCGTATCGGAAAATAGAACCGTAGATGAGCGGAATGTTTAAAAGAACAGAGGCATCATTCAATAAATAGCGTGTCGGGAAATTATCGGTGCAGTCAACGATTACAGTAAAGCCCTTTAAAAGTTCGAGGGCATTGGTTGAACTAATTTTTTTTGTTACGATTTGAAAAGTAACGTTAGGGTTAAGCTTTTTCAATTTTGCTGCAGCTACTTCCGCCTTTGATTTTGTAAGGTCATCTATTGAATATAGAACTTGACGTTGCAGGTTGGAAAGGCTGACTACATCATGATCGACAATCGAAATCGAGCCAACTCCTGCAGCCGTAAGGTATTGCAACACCGGGCAACCTAGCCCGCCTGCACCAATGACTACTACCGTGCTTTGCTTTAACTTCAGTTGGGCATCTTCGCCAAATTGAGGCAAAACAAAATGGCGACTATAGCGTTCTCTTTCTTCTTTTGAAAATTGGCTGGGAAGATTCATCTTTGGGAAGTCGAAAGTTACAAACCTTACGCGTATTTATGGAAAAGCGAATCAACTATTCTTCGGGAGCCAAATGGGAAGACATTGTCGGGTATTCGCGAGCTGTGCAAATTGGAAATCAATTGGAAATTTCGGGAACGGTCGCTACGAACGAAAATGGGGAAGTGGTGGGTAAAGATGATTTTTATTTGCAGACGAAGTTTATCCTTCAAAAGATTGAAGGCGTATTGAAAAAAGCGGGCTTCTCATTACAAGACGTAATTCGCACCCGCATTTTTGTTACCGATATTTCTCATTGGGAAGAAGTGGGCAAAGCGCACGGAGAATTTTTTAGCAAAATAAAACCCGTTACTTCTATGATTGAAATCAACGGGTTGATTGATGCTGATTATTTGGTGGAGATTGAGGTGAGCGCTGTGAAATCTTAACTTTCCTTTATGCTCTTTGCGGTTCTTTGATTATTCACAAAGTTCATTAAGAATTACAGAGAAGTAAACAACATCCTCAAAAAAAGGCATCGCCTTAGAATAATCCAGCGCTTCGTACGCTAGGCCCAGCTGCCCAATGTTGTTGTAATAAGTTTGATGCTGAGCATAATAATTTCTCTCCGATTGCACTCACCAAGCTTTATGCCCTAACTTCTCGGCTAAAAACCATTTTTCAATTAAACGCGAGGTTCGTCCATTGCCATCATCGAATGGATGGATTTTTACAAATACTAAATGAAGTACTGAAGCAAAGAAAAATGTTTCTTGAAAAGTCAATGGTGCATTCACTAACGAATTAAGATCATTATAAAATTTAGCCAATTCAATGGGTAGTATTTGAAATTTGCTTACGATAGCCATTGCATTTCTCTATGTGCCTATGTAGTTAAAGATTTATCAAACTCTCTTCAAGCGATTTAATCTTCGCCTCTGCATCAGCTTTCTTCTTCCGTTCTATTTCAATTACTTGTGGCGGGGCGCTGTTCACAAACTTTTCATTCGATAGCTTTTTGTCAACGGAAACCAAAAACCCTTTTTGGTATTCGATGTCTTTCAAGATTTGCTCACGCTCTTTTTCCGTGTTAAAGTTTCCTTGACCATCATAAGGAATTTGGAATTTTATTCCATTTATCAAGAAGGGAGTTGAACTCGATATTTTCTGATCGTCAAAGATAATGATATTGATGTTGGATAGCTTTTTTATAATTGCAATAAATTTATCTAAACTCGCTTTTGATGACTCTTGAGCAATAAGAGCTGAAAGTTTTTCTTTAGGTGAAATTCCTTTTGAATTACGATAATTACGAATCTGCGTTACAATTTCAAAAGCAAATGTGGCCTCTTCAATAATATTTGTATTGAAACTTGAAGTCTTCGGATACGACTCAATAATGATACACTCTTTCTCTTTTCGCTCGTTCAACTCATGCCACAGCTCTTCCGTAATAAACGGCATGAACGGATGAAGCACTTTCAATAGCTTTTCAAAATACGTAACGGTTGCATGGTAAGTTGCTTCATCAATTGGCTTACCGAACTCAGGCTTCACAATCTCCAAATACCACGCACAGAAATCATCCCATACTAATTTGTAAACCGTATGCAACGCATCCGAAATCCGGAACTTTTTGAAATGATCCTCCAATTCCGCCAATGACTGATTCAGCTTCGCTTCAAACCATTCAATGGTAATTTTATTTTCGTGCGGTTGATCGATGTTTTGTTCCCCTCTCCTCTGGAGAGGGGTTAGGGGTGAGGTCTGCCAACCCTTCACCAACCTAAACGCATTCCAAATCTTATTAGAAAAATTTCTTCCCTGCTCGCATAGCTTCTCGTCAAACATCAAATCGTTTCCTGCGGGTGAACTGAAAAGCATTCCAACCCTCACGCCATCGGCACCAAAGTTTTTGATTAACTCCAGCGGGTCGGGTGAGTTGCCCAAACTCTTCGACATTTTTCTCCCTTGCTTGTCGCGAACAATGCCTGTTAAATATACATTCTTAAATGGCTGCACTCCGCGATACTTATATCCGGCAATAATCATCCGTGCTACCCAGAAAAATAAAATTTCGGGAGCTGTAACAAGATCGTTGGTAGGATAGTAGTAGTTCAGATCAGCATTGCCCTTGTTGCCGTCTTTAAAGATGGTAGTATCAAACACGGCAATCGGCCACAACCAACTCGAGAACCAGGTATCGAGTACATCGCTGTCCTGTCTTATATTCTCAATCTTAAAATCTGCATCTAAGATCTTAAATTGCTCTATTGCATCTTCTTCATTCCGAGCAACAACTACATTTGCCTTATTGTCATACCAAACAGGTATTCGATGTCCCCACCAAAGTTGTCGTGAGATACACCAATCGCGAACATTAGCCATCCAATGATGGTACGTATTTTTAAATTTAGGCGGCAATAGTTGAATGGTATCGTCCATCACATTTTTCAACGCGGGTTGAGTAATGATGTCCATCTTCAAAAACCATTGCATAGACAAGCGCGGTTCTATCACCGCATCTGTTCTTTCTGAGAACCCTACGTTGCTTTTATAGTCTTCTACTTTCGGTAGCAGACCAGCCGCTTCCAGGTCTTTCGCAATTTCTTTGCGTACTGCAAAGCGATCTTTGCCTACATACAAAATGGCTTTTGCGTTCAACGAGCCATCGTCATTCAAAATGTCAAGCAACTCCAGCCCGTGCTTCTTGCCCAATTCATAATCATTTAAATCGTGCGCTGGTGTTACCTTTAAACAGCCAGTACCAAAATCCATCGTTACATATTCGTCTTCAATAATGGGTATCGACTTATTGAGCAAGGGAATCAACACGCGCTTGCCTTTCAAATGTTGGTAGCGTGTGTCGTTCGGGTTAATACACACAGCCGCATCGGCTAGTATCGTTTCAGGGCGTGTGGTAGCAATCGTTACAAAACCATCATCGCCTTCAATTTTATAGTTGATGTAGTAGAGCTTCGAATTCACTTCCTTATGGATCACCTCATCGTCAGACAGAGCCGTCTTTCCAGCCGGATCCCAGTTCACCATGCGTGTGCCTCGGTAGATGTAGCCTTTCTTGTGGAGATCAACAAACACATCTATCACGGCATCATAGTAAGCAGGATCCATCGTAAATGCCGTGCGATCCCAATCACAACTGGCGCCCAGCTTTTTTAATTGCTCCAGAATAATGCCGCCATATTTTTCTTTCCACTCCCAGGCATATTTCAAAAATTCATCACGGGTTAAGTCTGTTTTTTTTATGCCCTTCTCGCGCAGCATCGCCACCACCTTCGCCTCCGTGGCAATCGAAGCATGGTCTGTGCCCGGCACCCAGCACGCCTCTTTGCCCTCCATGCGCGCCTTGCGCACCAGCACATCTTGTATGGTGTTGTTGAGCATGTGGCCCATGTGCAACACCCCCGTAACATTGGGCGGGGGAATCACAATTGTGTAAGGTTCTTTGTTAGGGTTAGGCTCCGAGTGAAAGAACCCCTTCTCCATCCAATACTGATACCACTTATCCTCTACTTCCGCAGGACTATACTTCGTTGACAGCGACATAAAACGTTTAATAAAAAGAGGACAAAAATAGCAATTCTAATTTATAAGTAGTGAGTATTGAGTAGAGAGTATTGAGTAGTCCATGGACGATGGTCGATAGACCATAACTTGCTATCGACTGTTGACTATCAGACTATGGACTATTTATGCGGCCTGCCCAAGCGAGACGCAAGGGCATCAGGCTATTCACTGCAAGTCCGCACCTCGCTCATTCCCACCCTTAGCGGGCTTTTCGTTTCTATCCTTGTCCGAGGCTTGCTCGAAGGTTTGTGCGTAAATAAATTTTGGTGTTCTTTAAACTGAATTGATTAAAAAATTGCTGGCCTCGCCAACCGTCATTGCGAACGAAGCGCGGCAAGTGCGCAAGCGTGAAGCAATCTCCAATTCGTCAGCACCTACGAACTGGGGATTGCTTCGCGTTAATGTTGCTCTTGATTAAACGCTCGCAATGACGTGTAAAAGACACCAAGCTCTTCAACATGTTAGCGCAGCGCATGTCGAAGGAGAGGTGAAAAGGATTTTAGAATCCTACTGGTCTTGGTTTCAGGATTTGCATATTCTAATCAAAAACTCGCTTTCAAGAAATCTGTCATGATAATGGTTGCAAATTCTTTATTCAAGCTGGCAAGAGCGGTTTCGTGAATTAGTTCGGCTGTAAAATTTTGACCGGTTACACTTTTTTTATTGAAAGTAGCCGTGGCATCAGAAACGAGATAGGTTTCGTAACCAAAATTTCCCGCCATTCGCGTAGTGGTGGATACACAGTGGTCAGTAGTCAATCCAACGATGACAAGTTTTGTGATTTTTAAATTGTCTATCCGTTCTTTTAGGTCGGTGCCAATAAAAGCGCTATTTACATTTTTCTTAATGATTGTTTCGCCACCTATGGGCTTAACTAAGTCGTTAAATTGATTCCCTTCATGGGTAGGATGTAGCAGAGAAGTTGGATTCGAAGAACAGTGCTGAATGTGAAAAACCTGAAGCTTATTTTTTCTCCAAAGATCCAGTAGCTGGCTTGCATTTTTTTCCGCATCAGGATTGTTTCGTTCTTCACCCCAATACTCAATATTGTCAAATCCTTTTTGAATATCGATCAGAATTAATGCGGGTCTGTCGGCTCGGGCAATACTCATTTCAACTGTTGTTAAACGTCCGTGTCCTGCAAAACGCTACGCTAATTTATAAGATTAGAGAAGTTGTTCCATGTATCCAGCGATATTATTTTCTTTATCAACAAAATGAATTTCTAAAATCCAATTTCTTTTATTGCCCTTTGCATCCAATAGAAACATGTCGTTGTGATTACTCGGGTGAACGTCCAGGTCAAAGCTTTTCGGATCCAGGGGTTGCTCGTGAGGATACTCACCCACAATATGCCCGGCTATCACACCTCCATACGTATAACCGTATGCTTTTGCCTTTTCAGTTATAAATTTAAAAAAATCAGATGCTTTTAATTTGGTTTGCTTTAAGTACCAAGTCTGTGTCTCGTGCCAGGCCTTTTCAACATCATTTTTCAGTTTTATTTTTTTAGCGTTGTTTCCGATCACATAGGTTCGGGCAAAATCAGATTCCCAGCCATCCACAATTATTCCAAAATCAATAAATAAAATATCATCTTCCTGAATTTTTCGATCAGCAGGATTGTCATTGTAAATTGAGAGCGTATTGATGCCGGCCCTGACAATTTTTTTATGCCAATGCTCTTGCACACCGAATTTTTCTGAGGCCAACGTAGTCACTTCACGGCTAAGTTGCGCTTCTGATTTACCCGCAACTATTAAATTATTTTTCTCTACGGTTTCGAATAATTGGCTGGCGATTCTTTCGGCTTCAGTGAGTTTCATAATAGCTGTTTTGTTATCATAATTATTTTCATTGAAAGAACTGGTTTCAAATGACTTGTTGCTTTCCATGGCTATTGGGCTGAACCTTGCGGTAGTGGCTACAGGCCTCACTTGGCTTTCTCCGGCTAACAACGGTTGGTCGTTGATCGTAGCATTCTTTTGAGAACAAGACATAGCCATGATAGCTATTAACATCGCCAGGTTTTTCATATGAAATAGTTGTTTAGTTTTTTGTGTTGCTGCAAATCCGAGGAATGGTGATGATTGCAAAACAATAGAAACAATACGAAACAAAAGTTAATCTACATTAACTGGGCCTATTTTTTTCTTTAGAGCGCTGAAGAATTGAGGAGTGATACCTAAATAGGAGGCAATATCTTTTTGAGCAAATCGCTTATTGGCATAGGGTTTTTTCTTAAGAAAAAGTTTATACCGTTTTTCCGCGGGTGTGGATAAGATTAGGTTTATCTGTTCTTTTTGAGCAATGTAGGCACTTTGAAAGAGCAGCCTGAAAAATCTCTCAAATGCTGGAATTTTCTGATATAAGATTTCTAAATCATTTTTACTTATCTGTAAGACCTCCGAATCTTCTATTGCCTTGATACTCGACTTGGAAGCGGTTTGTGTAAGGAAGCTATACAAATCATCGGCCCACCATTCCTCAACCAGAAAATCCAAAACGTGTTCAGCGCCATGGTCATCTTGATAATATGATTTTAAGCAACCCTTGACTACAAAAGTTTCGAATTTACACACCTCTCCTTCACGAAGTAGGAACGCTCCACTCGTTAAGAATTTTTCCTTAACCAGCGAGGAAAAAAATTCTATTTCTCTTTCGGTTAAAGAAATGCGTTTTGAAATATTGGAAAGTAAAAGGTCAAAGGCCATGTTTTAATAATCAGATTGATATCAAGTAATACTATAAATGTTGTGAAAATGTTTACGAATATAGGTATCATATTTTGCTAATTTGTGTTAGGCTCAAATTCGCCTAATATTTTCCTTTTAAGATGTTCGCCAAGTTATGTAGGGCATGCCAAACGACAGAAAAAACGATTTTAAAATCCTACTTATCTGGGTTTAGGATTACAAATTCCAAACAGCAAAACGGTGTTAGTTCGGATATTGTGCTTTTGGATTGGAATGCTTAAATTTTTAATATTGATTTATTTTAATTTCAGAGTTAGTGATTATTGACTTATTATTGAAGCTCCTTTCAAAAACGAAATCCACCATATCAACATAATAAAAGAGCGGCATTTAATTTTAAGCTAGATTTAAATACAGTTACATTTTGTAAATAAATTAATGGATGAAGCAGTAAATCAAATAATTAATAAATAGTATGAATTCAATCGTTGGAACAGTTAACTGGGGTATTGTTGGGTGTGGTGATGTATGTGAAATAAAAAGTGGCCCTGCGTTTAATAAGGTAGCTAACTCAAGGTTGGTGGCAGTAATGAGGCGAGATGTTGAAAAGGCTGAAGACTATGCGAGACGCCATGGGGTATCACGATTTTATAGTGATGTTACTTCTCTGTTAAATGACAAAGAAGTGAATGCGATATACATTGCTACACCACCGGTTTATCATGAGGAGTATACTAGACTGGCTTTACAAGCAGGCAAGCCTGTATACGTAGAAAAACCGGTAGCAATCAATGCTGCTTCATGCACGCGCATGCTTGCATTTTCAAAACAATACCAAGGCCATGTATCTGTTGCACATTATCGTAGGCAACTGCCGCTTTTTAATAAAGTTAAGTCCTTGATTCAAGCTGATATTATTGGCAAGGTTGGGCTGATACGCGTTGTTACGCTGCAACCTTTGGCTAGCAAGCTCATAACTCAAACAGAAGATCAGTGGCGATTAAAACCCGAACTTTCCGGAGGAGGATTATTTCATGATCTTTCGCCCCATCAGTTAGACATTATTTTTTGGATTTTTGGAGAGCCGCTTGAAGTTACTGCACGATCACGAAATCAATCAGCACAATACGCTGCTCCTGATGTTATTCAGTTGGATGCCGTCTATGCAAAAAACGTGTGCCTTCAAGGGCTTTGGGCTTTTAATGTTGCAGAGTGCGCAGCACAGGATAAATGCGAAATTATTGGCGACAAAGGGATGCTTAGCTTTTCATTTTTTAAGAAGTCAACGCTGGAAGTAATAACCGATACAGGAACAGAAAGTATAACCTTGGATTACCCTGAAAACATTCAACTACCGATGATTGATGCTGTAACAAAATTCTTTCGTGGTGAAGGTGCTAATCCTTGCTCCCTTGAAGAAGCCCTTGTTGTAATGCAAATGATAGACAAAACGCTGCAGAGTTAGTTATTTCACCACAAGCTGGTCGATATGTTAAGCAAGCGCATGTCGAATGATGGCTAATTTGGATTTGAAAAACCTAAGCTATCGCATTCGTCCCAACAGCAAAAAATAGTTGAGTTTGTAAAAAAAGGCTTTATAAAATTCTTAGATCACGGGAATAAATGCTTACTTGTCGCTGTCTAAACACAAACTATTGAGAACATGACTCGCTATTTACAGATTAAAATGATTAGATTATGAAAGCTCAAACTACAAATACCGCAGAATTTTTTCGCGAATCTAAACCAGCTGCTATTCGACTTTGGCATTGGCTCACCTTAGTTTTTATTTTAGCGTCATTAACCACTGTTATTTTCGGCTCCACACTTTTTAGAACGAGAAACAATGTCACGATGGTGCAGGAGCAAGTGGAGAGCAAGGGTGGAACCGTAACGGTTCAACAAGCGCGTGGTGTGGCGCATGAATACAGCGACAAACTTTGGATGCTTCACAAATACATTGGCTACGGCCTCGCATTCTTGCTACTTTGGAGAATCATTGTGGAGGCAACAGTGTCAAAAGAGAAAACACTTTGGGCAAAAATCCGCTTAGCTATTAGCGGCACAAATGGACCTGAAAAAAAGCACTTTCTATTCGTTCAATATGGATATATGGTTTTTTATGTTCTATTTATTCTAATGGCTATTACTGGTTTAATTCTGGCCTTTGAAGATCAAAAGTGGCTTGATCCTTTGCATGAACTGGCCAAAGAACTTCATGAGATTATTCAATACGGACTCTATGCCTATATGATTCTACATTTGGGCGGAGTAATTCGTGCAGATTTGTACAAGTATAATGGAATTGTCTCAAGGATGATTAACGGGAAGAGTTGATACAGAAGCAAACCAGTTCTTGTTGGCACGCGGTAAGCTCCGGTTGTTTATTAAAAATTCTTATCTTTAGAAAGGAGTCGAGCGGCTATCGAATAGCAGCATGCCATTCGTAAAAGATTCTGTAGATCGATAAAGTTTCTGGCAAATGAGTAAAGAGCAGACAAGGGATTTGGCAAAATTTCTTGAACCATTTTCTGAAGAAATCAAAGAGACGGTCTTTTGGTTGCGAGACTTTGTATGGGATATGTATCCTCAAACTAATGAATTGATCTACGACAACTATAATGCATTGGCCTTTGGCTGGTCCCCAACAGATCGGGTAGGGCATACATTTTGTTCAATTGCTGTAGGCCGAACAAGTAAAAACATACATTTTGGATTCTATTGGGGCAGCAAACTTTCTGACCCAGATAAAATTCTTTTGGGTGAGGGAAAACAGTATCGTTACATCCTGGTGCCTGAGAAGGATAAATTTCCGAAGAAGTACATTACAAAACTTTTAAGGGAAGCCTATGATAATTCTCTGGCAAAAGTCAAAGACGAAAAGCAATTAAAATCCGGGTTGACCCTCGTGAAATCGATATCTGATAAAAAGAGAACTCTAAAAGCCAAAAAGAAAGAAAGTAGGAAATAGCAAGAAATGGGATTTGCCTTGATTAGGTAAATCATGATCCTTAGATATTGATCATAATCAAAACCCCCATCCATATGAGAATCCAAAATTCCAGCAGAGAGTTGGACTAAATATTCTCAACTACCTATAAATGGTAAAACAATGAGAGCTCAATTAAGAGTATGATCCATTCGCTTCAGTGTTCAAGCTGTACTAATTGTTACTAACAGATACTTATGTCGAAGAAAGTCCTTATCACACGTATTATCCCAAAACTTGCTTATGAAATACTGACCCACGCTGGTTTTGATGTAAGTGTATGGGAGGGAGATGGCCCGATGTCCCAACCTCAACTAATTGATCGCGCCAAAAAAGTGGATGCACTTCTTTCGCTTGGCGGAGATACGTTGGATGAATATTTTTTTAGTCAATGCGGGCACTTGGATATCATTGCGCAATTTTCAGTAGGCTATAATAACGTTGATGTGGCCTCAGCCACCCGAAGGGGTATTGCAGTTGGTAACACGCCCGATGTACTGAGTGAAGCCACTGCAGACATTGCTTTTGGATTAATGATTGCCGTATCCAGAAAGCTATTCTACTTACACAAAACTATTGAGCGAGGTGAATGGAAACAATTTGACCCATTAAAAGACCTTGGCTTTGAATTAAGTGGAAAAATGATTGGCATTTTTGGCATGGGAAGGATTGGGATGGTAATGGCCCAACGTTGCAAGGGTGCCTACAACATGAAAGTGCTCTATCATAACCGAAACCGTAATCTTGAAGCAGAAAGACTTTTGGGTGCTACCTGGGTATCGTTTGAAGAACTGTTGCAAGAAAGTGATGTCCTTTCTGTACACAGTGTTTTGAGCGGGGAAACCCGTGGCCTATTTAATAAGTATGCTTTTAGCAAAATGAAGAAGACCGCGGTATTTATCAATACATCCAGAGGTGAGGCACACCATGAAGATGATTTGATTGAAGCATTGAACTCTGGCACTATTTGGGGAGCAGGGTTAGATGTTACAAACCCTGAGCCTATGAAGGCAAATAACCCATTGTTATTTATGCCGAATACTGCTATACTTCCTCACATCGGTTCTGCCACTGTAGAAGCGAGAAACGGCATGGCCCGACTTGCAGCAGAAAATATTATTGAATTTTATAAGAGCGGAGATATGCCTCATTGTGTGAACCGTGAGGTGCTTGATAAGAAATTGTAAGCTACTTATTTTGACCTGTATAATTTGAGTTACAGAAAGGGGTGGCACGATTTTTCAAAGCTTTCATTTTGGAAAATTACCTGCGACTAGCTTGCCTTTGTTGCATTCTAAGTAAGCTAGTTAGTTATTCATCTTTTAATGATTTTACTGGGTTCATGTTTGCAACATTAAAAACTTTAATGCCAATGGTTAGGAATGAGATAGTAAAAAGCAGTCCACTAGAAATTAGTAAAGTGACAATAGTATTTAGCGGAAAGGAAGTCTGCGAGCTTTACAAGCAGTCCTTGCGCCTCGGGATTGAGAGGTACTTTTCCTAAGTTGTTTTTTTAGCATCTTGCATAATAAATAGTTGTTTAAGTGTGCCTAAAGATAATTACTTTAGCCGTGCAGGGATTTTCACCCGAAGGGTGTCAGTTCAACAAAATGTTTGCGCAATGGTGGGGTTCAGTGTAAGCTATAAGTTTATATCTTCGTTCAACGTTTGGTCACGTGGGACAATGAAGCGTTTCAAAGTCCCACTACTGCGCAAACACAAACGTTAGCTGCAACCCTAAAGAACAGACGACAGTGCAAAAATCAACGAACAGACAGACGACAAAAAAGCCCACCCGCAAAATGGCACATTTGGTTTTTCCCGACACACGAGCCAACGCTCAAAAAACCAAAAGAGCCATTTTTTTGCCAACGCTCTGACACCGTTCCGACTGAAAAACTTATCTTAACCGACTGAAAAAAAGAATATAATTAGTAGATGGAATTAAAAGAATTGAAACCAAGAAAGGCACTGAACAAAGCCTTTTTAAAAGTAAAACCGAACAGGACTGAAATTGAAGGTTTCAAGACCAATCTCATTACTTTACTCGACAGGACAAATGACACCGAAAGCGAAGAGTTTCATAAAAACTTGGTTTCCGACTTTCTAAAAGACACCTATTACAAACAAAACCATTTTATAAATACCAAAGGTCGAAACGACCTTGTTATTCACAATGGACAAAATGCTAACTCGACAGTTGGCGTAATTCTCGAAGCTAAAAAGCCGACCAACAAAGCGGAAATGATTACCACCAAAAGACTGAATGCAAAAGCATTTCAGGAATTGGTTTTGTATTACCTAAGAGAAAGAATTACCCACAAAAATCTTGAAGTAAAACATTTGGTGGTGACCAATATTAACGAATGGTTCATTTTTGACGCTACCCTATTTGACAGACTTTTTGCACAAAACAAAAATCTTGTAAAACAATTCAACGACTTTGAAGGTGGACGATTGGCAGACACCAAAACCGATTTTTTCTACAAACAAATTGCCGAGCCGTTTATTGCCGACATAACCGCAGAAATTGAATTTACCTACTTCAACATTCAGGACTTTCAAAAACCATTACGCAATGCCGACAAAGCAGACGATAATTCGTTGATTGCTTTATTCAAATTGTTGTCGCCAGAGCATCTTTTAAAACTTCCATTCTCTAACGACAGTAACAGTCTTGACAAACGCTTTTACAGCGAGTTGTTGCATATAATCGGACTGACCGAAACCAAAGAAGGAAGCAAAAAACTGATTGAAAGAAACAAATCAGGTGAACGCCACACAGGAACAATCCTTGAAGATGCAATCATTCAGCTTGACAGTTTAGATAAACTTAGCCGACTTGAAAAGCCAAACCAATTCGGAAACACACAACAGGAACGACTTTTTAGTGTAGCCCTTGAACTTTCCATCACTTGGATAAACCGTATTTTGTTTTTGAAGTTGTTGGAAGCCCAACTTATTACTTATCACAAAGGCGACAAGTCATATTCGTTTCTCAACCTTGACAAAATTAAAAACTATGACGATCTCAATAGCTTGTTTTTTCAAGTTTTGGCTCGTAAGTATGACGACCGAAACGAAGATGTAAAAAAGATTTTTGAGAAAGTTCCTTATTTAAATTCATCGCTTTTTGAGCCGACCGATATTGAGCAGGTTACTTTGTTTATCAGCAATCTGAAAGACGATAAAACCATTCCAGTCATTTCTTCCACCGTTCTCAAAGACCAACAAGGCAAAAAGCGAACAGGAAATTTAACTACGCTTGAATATTTATTTGATTTCTTAAATGCTTATGATTTCAGCAGTGAAGGTTCAGAAGAAATTCAGGAAGACAACAAAACGCTGATTAACGCTTCTGTTCTCGGTTTGATTTTCGAGAAAATAAACGGCTACAAAGACGGTTCGTTTTTCACTCCGGGTTTCATCACAATGTATATGTGTCGTGAAACCATACGTAAAGCAGTATTGCAGAAATTCAACGAAACCAAAAAATGGAACTGCACAACGCTTGAAGAACTTTACGACAAAATTGAAGACCGTAAAGAAGCCAATAAAATTGTAAACAGCATTAAAATTTGCGACCCTGCCGTTGGTTCAGGTCACTTTTTAGTTTCGGCTCTCAATGAAATGATTGCCGTTAAAAACGACTTGAAAATTCTGCAAGACCGAGACGGAAAACGCTTGAAAGAATATCAGGTGGAAGTGGTAAATGATGAATTGATTGTAACAGACGAAGAAGGAGAACTTTTTGAATATAACCCAACCAACAAGGAAAGTCAGCGAATACAAGAAATGCTTTTTCACGAAAAGCAAACCATTATTGAAAACTGCCTTTTTGGTGTTGACATCAATTCCAATTCTGTAAAAATTTGTCGTTTGCGTTTGTGGATTGAGCTTTTGAAAAACGCTTACTACAAAAACAGCACAGAACTTGAAACACTTCCGAATATCGACATCAATATAAAATGCGGAAACTCATTAGTGAGCCGTTTTGCAATTGATTCTGATTTAAGCCAAGCGCTCAAAAAAAGCAAGTGGTCAATTGACAGCTACCGAATAGCCGTTGATACTTACCGAAACGCTGAAAGCAAAGAGCAGAAAAGAGAAATGGAAAAACTGATTGCCGACATTAAATTGGATTTCAGAAGCGAAATTTCATTGAACGACCCAAAAGTAAAGAAGCTACGCAAATTATCAGGCGACTTGTTTACAATGACCAAGCAGACCCAACTTTTTGAAATGGGCAAAAAGGAAAAAGCTGATTGGAACAAAAATGTGATTCAACTCACAGAAGAATCTAAAAAACTAGAAAACGAAATTGAAGAAATAAAAGCCAACAAGATTTTTGAAAATGCTTTTGAATGGCGTTTTGAATTTCCCGAAGTGCTTAATGATAATGGTGATTTTGTGGGCTTTGATGTGGTTATTGGAAACCCGCCATATATTCTTGTTCAATCTTTAGGTGACCAAAACATTTTCAACTATTATAGTCAAGCTTACACCACTGCAACCTATAAGATTGACACATACGCCTTGTTTTATGAATTAGGAATCAATCTACTATCAACAA
>JAYVPS010000242.1:0-47906 GCA_043757225.1 Cytophagales bacterium
GCAAAGATTTGTAGCAGCAACGGGCGTAAATCTAAATTTCGAAATTGGCCCTCGAAGGGCAGGAGATGTAGAAAAGACGTATGCCAATCCGGCCAAAGCCGAAAAACTATTGAATTGGAAGACCGAATTGAGTTTAGAGCAATCGCTAGTCCACGCATGGCAATGGGAAAAGAGAATCCGAGGGATAGCGTGAGTATGAAAAAAATCCAGATGGTTGATTTGCAAGGACAATACTTGCGCATAAAATCTGAAATAGATTTGGCCATTCAAGAAGTCCTAACTTCAACAGCCTTTATTCAAGGGCCGCAAGTAAAGGAATTTGCTACTGCGTTATCAAAGAAAAATCAAGACATAAAGGTAGTGCCCTGCGCCAATGGAACTGACGCTTTGCAAATTGCAATGATGGCGTTGGGGCTAAAGCAAGGTGACGAAGTAATTTTACCAGTTCATACCTATGTGGCTACGGCCGAAGTAATTGCTTTGTTAGGGCTAAAGCCTATTTTTATTGATGTAGATGCCAATACATTTAATATTGATGTAAAACAGATCGAGGGAAAAATTAGGTCTCGAACAAAGGCCATTGTTCCCGTTCACCTCTACGGCCAATGTGCCGATATGGAGTCGATTTTGAAAATAGCAAATGACAATAATCTTCATGTCATTGAAGACGTAGCACAGGCACTTGGTGCAGAATATCGCTTTTCTGACGGTAAAATGAAAAAGGCCGGTACCATGGGGATCATTGGAACTACCTCCTTTTTTCCGTCCAAAAATTTGGGTTGCTATGGCGATGGAGGAGCTATCTTTACTCAACGGCAATCCTTAGCTGAGACAATGACGATGATTGCAAGCCATGGCCAACGAATAAAATATCATCACGATATTATTGGTATCAACAGTAGGTTAGATACACTGCAAGCAGCCATTTTAAAAGTTAAGCTTGCTTATTTGGATGATTATACTCGAAGAAGAAATGAAGTAGCATTGCATTACGATCGGCAATTGGACTCTTGTGATTTTATAGAGATTCCTTTCCGATCTCTAAACTCTACCCATGTTTTTCATCAATACACACTAAAGACAAAAGGAATCGATCGTGATCATTTTAAAAAATATTTGGAGGGAAAGGGAATCCCTTCTATGATCTACTATCCGGTGCCACTGCATTTTCAGAAGGCATATCGCCAGCCTGATCATGAAGAAGGCTCGTTTCCGGTTACGGAACAGCTCTCCAAAACAGTCATTTCTTTGCCTATCCACACAGAAATGACCACGGAAGAATTGGCGTACATTTGTGAGACTATAAAAGAGTATCCGCACTATGCCTGAGCCAAAAAATTATTTCGCCCACGAAACAGCGATCATAGATAGTGGCTGCGAAATAGGCGGAGGCACAAAAATCTGGCACTTTTCGCACATCATGCCCAATTGCAAAATTGGTGAGAATTGTAACATCGGTCAGAACGTAGTGATTTCCCCAGAAGTGATTTTGGGAAAAAATGTAAAAGTGCAAAACAATGTTTCAATCTATACTGGGGTGGTCTGCGAAGACGATGTTTTCTTAGGCCCATCAATGGTCTTTACAAATGTGGTCAACCCAAGAAGTGCTGTTAATCGAAGAGGTCAATACAGTAAAACAGTAGTGAAACACGGTGCTTCTATTGGGGCTAACGCAACAATAGTTTGTGGCCACGATATTGGCAAGTTCGCTTTTATTGGTGCAGGAGCGGTGGTGACCAAGCATGTTCCTGATTATGCCTTGGTGGTGGGCAATCCTGCAAAGCAAACCGGATGGATGAGCGAGTTTGGGCATAAGCTTAGTTTCGATAAAAGTGGTTTCGCTACTTGCCCAGAAAGTGAAGGAAAATATATTTTAAAGAATGGAAGTGTTTCTAAGCTTTGATCAAAAGGTGTGTAGCCCGAAGCCTGTAGCCAATTATTTTTTTTACTAATCCTTTAATCCTCTAACATGGCCAATTTTGCATTGATAGGAGCGGCAGGCTACATAGCCCCTAGGCATTTACAAGCGATAAAAGATACCAACAATAATTTGTTGGCAGCACTCGATCGCTTTGATAGTGTTGGCATCATGGACTCCTATTTTCCAAAAGCTGATTTCTTTACTGAGTTCGAGCGTTTTGACAGGCACATTGATAAATTGAAAAGGCTCGGACAAAAAATTGACTATGTCAGTATTTGCTCTCCAAATTATCTTCACGATTCCCACATTCGCTTTGCATTGAGAAACCAAGCCGATGCGATTTGCGAAAAGCCTTTGGTATTAAATCCGTGGAATGTGGATGCCCTCCAGGAGATCGAAAAGGAAACAGGTAAAAAAGTTTATACTATCCTTCAATTGCGCCTTCATCCAAACATTCAAGCGTTAAAAAGGAAAGTAGAGAAAGCAAGTAGTGATACTATTTTTGATGTTGATTTAAACTACATCACTTCGCGTGGCAAGTGGTATTTCCATAGTTGGAAGGGTGAGGAAATGAAATCAGGAGGTATTGCCACTAACATTGGCATACATTTTTTTGATATGCTCCTGTGGGTTTTCGGAAAAGTGAAAAGGAGTACTGTAAGTGCCAATGAGGCTGACCATGCTGCCGGTTATTTAGAGCTGGAGAAAGCCCGTGTTAAATGGTCGTTGAGCATCAACGAAGATCACCTACCCGCAGAGGTAAAATTGAAAGGAAAGCGAACTTACCGTTCTTTAAAAATGGATGGAGAGGAGATTGAATTCAGCGATGGGTTTACTGAATTGCACACCTTAAGCTATAAAGAGATTTTAGCTGATCGCGGTTTTGGATTGGCGGAGGCAAAACCTTCTATTGAACTAGCCTTTCAATTAAGGGACACAAAAGCCAAGTAACTTTTCGTAATTTCGCCCCAAATTATAATTCATGAAGGGAATAGTTTTAGCGGGAGGCTCGGGCACCAGGCTGTATCCGCTCACCAAATCGGTTTCGAAGCAAATGCTTCCTATTTATGATAAACCGATGATTTATTATCCTTTATCAGTATTAATGTTGGCTAATATTCGAGAGATATTGATCATCTCTACTCCTCAAGATTTGCCTCTATTTCAAAATCTGCTTGGAGATGGTGCCTCCATCGGATTGAAAATCGAGTATCGGGTTCAACCTTCGCCCGATGGTTTGGCACAGGCCTTTTTAATAGGAGAAACTTTTCTGGGAAAAGATTCTGCATGTTTAGTGTTGGGTGATAATATTTTTTACGGCTACAGCTTTTCCTCGCAATTAGAACAAGCCAGTAAGTTGAAAAACGGTTCAGTAGTATTCGGGTATTATGTCAATGACCCTAATCGCTATGGCGTAGTGGAATTTGATGAGCAAGGAAAAGTTTTATCCATTGAAGAGAAACCAAAAGAACCCAAATCTAACTACGCAATTACCGGATTGTATTTTTATGACAATACCGTAGTGGCAAAAGCTAAAGCGATTAAGCCTTCTGCTAGAGGAGAATTGGAAATTACTGACTTGAATAAACTTTATCTAGAAGAAGGATCGCTTCAGGTAAAACTATTAGGCCGTGGACTGGCTTGGTTGGATACGGGCACACATGAATCGTTATTGCGCGCCTCCACTTTTGTTGAGTCAATTGAGGAAAGGCAAGGTTTAAAGATCGCTTGCTTGGAAGAAATAGCCTTCCACAAAGGGTACATTTCAAAAGCTCAATTGATAGAATTGGCCAAGCCATTATTAAAAAATCAGTATGGGCAATATCTAATGAAAATCGCAAACGAAAAAGTTATTAAGCACACAGAATGAAAGTAGTAGAAACAGGCTTTGATGATCTATTCATATTAGAACCCAAAGTGGTTGAGGATGATCGTGGGTATTTCATGGAATCTTATCGCTATGATGTTCTTAAGGCGCAAAACATTGATATTCATTTCATCCAGGATAATCAGTCGAGATCTAAGAAAGGAGTATTGCGAGGACTTCATTATCAAAATGCTCCTTACGCCCAAACAAAACTGATACGAGTCTTATCAGGAGTCATTTTTGATGTAGCCCTTGACCTGCGAAAGGATAAACCAACGTATGGAAAAGTATTTACAGCACAGCTCTCAGATGCCAACAAAAAGCAGTTGTTGATCCCCAAGGGGTTTGCCCACGGTCTTTTAGTACTGAGCGATTACGCTGAAATTTTGTACAAGTGCGATGAAGTGTATCATCCTGAAGCGGAGGGAGGCATTATGTACAACGATCACGAGCTAAAAATTGATTGGAATTTCCCTTTAGATCAACTGACTCTTTCATCAAGAGATCAACTGCACCCACCGTTAGCAAAGGCAACGTTTAATTTTTGAAATTACCATCATGAAAAATATTTTGGTTACTGGCGGAGCGGGGTTTATCGGCTCCAACTTTATTCCCTATTTTTTAGAAAAGCAGCCAGACTGCCGTTTGATAAACTTAGATGCGCTAACGTATGCCGGTGATCTTTCAAATTTAAAAGAAGTGGAAGGGAATTCTCGATATACCCTTGTGAAGGGCGATATCTGCGATCGAAAATTAATTGAAGAATTATTTGCAAACCATAATTTCTCAGGAGTGATTCATTTTGCTGCGGAGTCGCATGTGGATAATTCAATTGAAGGACCGGAGACTTTTATTCGCACGAATGTTTTCGGCACATTTACTTTGTTGGATGTGGCAAGAAAATTCTGGATGGATTCTCCTTTCCATTTTAAAGCAGGGTGTGAGAAGAATCGCTTCCTACATGTTTCTACTGATGAGGTATACGGTTCGCTAGGGCCTACGGGTTTGTTTACGGAAACAACACCGTATGCCCCAAACAGCCCATACTCTGCTTCAAAGGCAAGCAGCGATATGTTGGTACGCAGTTATTTTCATACCTATGGAATGAATGTGGTTACAACAAATTGCTCCAATAACTACGGGCCCAAACAGCATAAAGAGAAATTAATACCCACCATTATTCGCAAAGCGTTAGCAGAGCAACCCATCCCAATTTATGGCGATGGAAAAAATATTCGCGATTGGCTGTATGTGCTAGACCATTGTACGGGCATTGAGCTGATTTTTAGCAATGGGGGCACTGGAGAAACTTATAATATCGGAGGCAATAACGAACGCAACAATAACCAAATTGTAGACAAGATATGTTTCTTGTTAGACGACTTGCGCCCAAGGGCAAATGGCAAATCATATAAAGAGCTTATCTCCTTTGTAAAGGATCGTGCTGGTCACGATAAGCGGTATGCGATTGACGCTTCTAAAATTGAAAAGGAGTTGAGGTGGAAAGCGGAAGAAAATTTTGAGGGCGGCATATTAAAAACCATCCATTGGTACCTTGGTAGATCGTAAGTTGAAAGTTATATCTTTGCATTTTAAATTTTATTGATTTTGAAAAAAGCTCTTATTACAGGAATTACCGGACAAGATGGTGCTTATTTAGCAGAATTGCTGCTATCTAAAGGCTACGAAGTCCATGGACTAAAAAGAAGGAGTTCACTGTTCAATACAGATCGCATTGATCACCTTTACCAAGATCCCCATGAAGATAAAGTTAATTTAAAACTTCATTATGGAGACCTCACAGATTCAGTCAATGTTATTCGTATAATCCAGGAAGTGCAGCCCGATGAAATTTATAATCTATGGGCAATGTCCCACGTCAAAGTAAGTTTTGACATACCCGAGTATACGGCTAACGCGGATGGGATTGGAGCATTAAGAATTTTAGAAGCGATAAGGATTTTGGGGTTAAGCGAGAAAACAAAATTTTATCAAGCCTCTACTTCTTAGCTCATTATTTTTTAAGATGGATAAAAACACAACTTGATAAAGAACATGTTGCAGAAGTGAGGAATTTCATCGCGATCCGAGGAATTTAGATTCCGGTCGATTTCCAATTTCTGAGGAAATCCATGAAACAACTCTAAGCTTACCCATTTCTTTCTTCCACACAGATGATGATATATTAAAGATTATTGAAATAATGAACAAATTTCAGTTTTGTCATACAGCAAATCCCGTATGGAGATATTTTAGAAGTATGAACGAATAGCTGAGCATCAGCGTGTGCGGCGCCCTAATTAATTACACTACCACACAGGTTGTAAACCTCATTACTTTTAATTATAATTACAACCTGTCAAAATTTCTAGCTATTACCCGATTTATTGAACATTCGTTTGTTTAACGCCTGATTTACAGAAATTCACTCCATAGTTTGGATCACATGACACAACTATCGTCAAAACGTACCTTAATACTTTTGCTTGCGATCTTAGCAGTCGGTCTTTCGTTGCGACTTTACAATATCGATAAGCTAGGCCTTTGGTACGATGAACTTCACTCCATTATCCCAACAAATCCCACCAATTCATTAGTGTCGGTTATTGAGTATTGCAAAGAAGATCAACCACCCGCCTTCTTCTTAACGCTTTACTTTTGGTACAATTTGTTCCCTTACAATGAGGCCAGCGGCAAAGTTCTTTGTGCTATCATTGGTGTACTGGGAATTGTCAGTATGTACTTCCTCGGGAAAGAAGTTGGTGGAAGAAGTGTCGGACTTGCTGTATCCTTTCTAACTGCAGGCAACATTTTTCAAGTATACTATTCGCAGGAACTAAGATTCTATGGGTTACTGTTTCTAATGACTTGCCTTTCGTTCTTATTTTTTATCCGATTAATCAAATCGCCCATAATTTGGAACCAGCTATTTTTTGCAATAACTACTACCCTTCTTCTTTATACCCATTATTTTGGATTAGTTGTGATTTTAACCCAAGCAATCATTTTTATGATTATTGGTTTAGTCTATAGGAGAGGTATAAGATTCTTCTTGAAAGGATTGGCCTGCGCTGCTTTCGTATTGATAGCTTTTCTTCCTTGGATACCTAATATCATGCATGATCTTCAAATTAAATCATTCTGGATCGGGGATCCTGGTCCACTTTTTTTTATGGAATACTTTCGCAACTACTTTACTGGGATGTGGGCGGTTGCATTTAAGTACATATTAAACTGGACCTTGTTTCTAGTGTTACTTTACTATTTCTGGACGCTTGTGTCAAAAGCGAAAAAAAAACAAAGCATCGAAATTGATCATTTTGTACTTATTGGATGGGGAGTCCTGACTCTCTTGATTCCTTACTTGTACACAGTTTACAGGATGCCCATGCTTATGGATCGCTACACCATTATCACTTTGCCAGCTATTTTATTAGGGATTGCAATAGGCTGGGTTTATATAAAAAACATGTACCTTAAAATACTGGTTGTGTTAATTTTTGTTTATTGTGATTTTCGGGTACACCATAGATATTTTGATAGATGGAAAAAGTCCGAGATGCGGGAATTAGCTTTTCAAATCATTCAGGAAAACAAGGCCTCCTATCCTGTCTTATCCCAGATCCCATGGCATTACAATTATTTTTTTAGAAAATACAATTCCGGCTACGAAGTACAACATGTGCTAAAGCTCAATGACACTAATTGGGTAAGCAGCAAGGAAAAAATTTGGATAATAAATCCTCACGATCACCTTTTAGGAGGTCAAGCTGAAATGTTAAATGCAAGTTTTCAGTTGGAAAAGGAAATACAGTATATGGACGTCAACGCTTCCCTGTTCGAAAGGAAGCAAGCTCAGTAGTTAGATCCTTTTATTAAGATTTCCATCCCAGCGTGGCTTGAATTCATTGCTCACAGTGTTCCCCAATGTCGGATGGAAGAAATGGCCAGCCGTATTTAATAGGAACCATGTTGAGCAATCGAACCCGAAAATGCACCATTCCAACATGCAAATTTGGATGTCCATTAGAATAAAATACTATCTTTACCCCCTTATTCAATTTTGAGTTTAACGCATGAAAAAGGCGCTTATTACAGGTATTACAGGTCAGGATGGAGCATACCTTGCGGAGCTGTTGCTTTCAAAAGGATATGAAGTGCATGGTCTCAAAAGAAGAAGTTCTTTGTTCAACACTGATCGGATAGACCATCTCTATCAGGATCCGCATGAAAGAAATGTAAAACTTAAACTTCACTATGGAGATTTAAGCGATGCCGGAAATCTAATCCGTATTGTTCAGGAAGTTCAGCCGGATGAAATTTATAATTTGGGTGCGATGTCGCACGTGAAGGTGAGTTTTGATTCACCAGAGTACGCAGCCGATGTTGATGGGGTGGGGACATTAAGATTATTGGAAGCGATCAGAATTTTGGGATTAAGTCAGAAAACAAAATTCTATCAGGCATCCACTTCAGAACTTTATGGATTGGTTCAGGAGGTTCCCCAGCGCGAAACAACACCGTTCTATCCACGATCCCCTTATGCAGTCGCAAAATTATATGGTTATTGGATTACAGTTAACTACCGGGAAGCATATAATATGTTTGCTTCCAACGGAATATTGTTCAATCATGAGTCCCCCCTGAGAGGAGAGACTTTTGTAACACGTAAGATTACGCGTGGTGCCTGCAGAATTGCTTTGGGCTTACAGCAATGTCTTTTCATGGGCAATATTGATTCAAAACGCGATTGGGGACATGCCAAAGATTATGTTCAGGCGATGTGGCTGATGCTGCAGCATGATAAAGCAGACGATTTTGTTATCGCAACTGGAGTGACAACAACAGTACGTGATTTCATTATTAAAGTCTTCGCCAGATTAGGAATGGTAATCGAATTTAAAGGTAAAGGAGTTGACGAGGTTGGGTTTGCTTCAAAAGTTGCAGGGTCTGATGCCAAAGTAAAGGCAGGTGATGTAGTAATGAAAATAGATCCGAAATACTTCCGTCCCACGGAAGTGGAGCTGTTAATAGGTGACCCGTCCAAAGCAAAACAAGACTTGAAGTGGGAATTGAAATATGATTTGGATGCACTAGTGAAGGATATGGTAGACAGCGATCTTCAATTGTTCAAGCGCGATCACTATTTGAAAGAAGGTGGTCATAAAATATTCCAACATCACGAATAATGGAAAAGACTGCTAAAGTATATGTAGCCGGTCATCGGGGCATGGTGGGGTCTGCTATTGTAAGAAAATATAATTACAACTGTGAGGGCTTTACTTTTCCCATTTATCAATTACCTGTTGCTTTTAGCAAGTGCTCGACCACGTATTCAATCTCTGCTTCAGACAATTCCGGGTACATTGGTAATGAAAGTATTTCATCCTGATAGGCTGCTGCAACCGGAAAGTCCTGGTTTTTGTGTCCATAACTTGCATAGGCCTGAAGAAAAGGTAAGGCAGTAGGATAATGGACAGCAGTATCTATCCCGTTTTTCTTTAAAGAATCAATTACTTCTTTTCGATTTTTTACCCTAACCACATAAAGATGGAACACATGCTTTGTGTTTGTTTCGATCTTCGGACATTCTATGTTAGATCCTGCTAATAATTTGCTGTAGTGTTCAGCGTTGTTTCTTCTGGAGTTAGTCCATTGGTTTAAAAAAGGTAGTTTTGCTGATAATATTGCCGCCTGAATTCCATCCAATCTACTGTTTCGGCCTTCAATTAAATGTTCATGTTTTTTTAGCTGACCATGGTTAGCAATTATTCTGGCAGTTTTTGCGATAGCCTCATCTTGTGTGATCATGCAACCAGCATCACCGTATGCTCCTAAATTTTTACCTGGATAAAAACTATAGCTGGCAGCATGACCCCATAATCCTACTTTAGTTGAATTAATTTCAGCATCATGTGATTGAGCACAATCTTCTATAACGATAAGATTATATTTCTCAGCGATCTTCATGATTAAAGGCATATTAGCCGGCTGCCCGTATAGGTGAACCGGGATGATTGCCTTTGTCGCTTTGGTTATTTTTTCTTCAATTTTTGTAGCGTCAATGGTGTGCGTAGAAGGGTCAATATCTACGAAGATGGGTTTTGCGCCCGCAGTGCTAACCGATTCAGATGTAGATATCCAAGAAATTGCAGGAACAATAACTTCATAATTTTTACCAATTTCATAAGACTGCAACAATATTTCCAATGAGTCTGTGCCATTAGCACAGCTCATGCAATGCTTAACTCCGGTGTGTGTAGCAAACTCTGCTTCAAATTTTTTTACGTATTCTCCTCCTATAAATGAGGTCTCATTTATTACATTCGACAATGCACTATCAATCTCTTTTTTGATAGAAAGATATTGTGCTTTGAGGTCTACGAAAGGAATCTTCATGAAGTATATGGAATTTTAAAATGAAAATTAAAGCGTTCTTAAGAGTCTTGCCGGATTTCCTGCATAGAAACCTGGAACTGTTATGTTTTTGGTTACAACTGATCCTGCACCAATAACTGTATTTGAACAAATCTCAATGGCGAGGATAGTGGAATTGGAACCGATTGAAACATGTTCGCCAATTGTGGTTTTTTTCCAAAGCGTTTTATTTCCACGAGCTGGCCCACCCTTAACGAACAAATCATTTACGAACATTACTCCATGCCCGATAAAACAGTCATCTCCTATTTCAACCAACTCACAAATGAATGTATGCGATTGAATTTTGGTAAAATTCCCAATCCGCACACCTTTTTGAATTTCAACGAATGGTCCGATAAAACAATTATTTCCTATGGAGCAATCGAATATGTTCGATGGCATTACCACTTTAACATTCTCTCCAAAGGAAACATTTTTGATTCCAGATGTTAAAATAGTGGGTTCCATTATTATTTAGCGCTGGTTTGCCGCGGAGTAAATGCGATCAATGATTTCAACAGTTTTTAAACCTTCAAAACCATTTGTTGCAATAACTCCCTGGTGAGAAAGTACGGCAATAACGTTTTCATAGACTTTGTCATGATTTGACATTGAGCCTTGATATTGACCGTAATTATTTGGAGGATTGCCTGCCGGCAGATCTTTTATCTCAAAGTCTCGTATATTTTGATATTCAAGTTCATTTAAATATTGCCCTCCAATTTTTACAGATCCCTTTTCCCCAAAAATTGTTAGGGAGCCTTCCATGTTCTTGTTGTAACTATTTATAGTGAAATTGATTGCTCCAACCGCACCATTATAAAATTCAAGAATCACCACACCGGTATCTTCGAACTCTATAACTCCCTCGTGTGCATAATTGCGCGTGTATGATCGTACATCCCGTACATCGCCAACCATCCAATAAAGTAAATCAACAAAATGGCTGAATTGGGTATATAAGCTTCCGCCATCCATGTCTTTTGTCCCCTTCCAGGAATTCTTGTAGTAATCGAAATTCCGATTCCAAAAACAATTAAGCTGAATACTATAAATCTTCCCGAGCTTGCCATCGTCTATTGCTTGCTTTACCGCTGCTACAGGAGGGTTAAATCTGTTCTGTTTCACAATGAAAAGCCTTTTATTGGCACTTTCAGCACATTTTATCATTTCCCCGCAATCCTGCACAGAAAGAGCCATGGGTTTTTCGCAAACAACATGATACCCTGCCTTTAACGAATCAATAGTATGCTCGGCATGAGTTCCGTTAGGGGAGCAAACAGATACAACATCGAAATCTTTGAAATTATCCAATAGCTCTTTATGGGAAGAGAAAGCCGGAACGCTATATAGACTTCCAAATTTTTGAGCTTTTTTGGGATCTATATCGCAAACGGCTGCAAGGGTTGCTAAATTATTTATATGCTGCGCATGTCTTTCTCCAATTCTACCGCACCCAACCAAGGTGAACCTTATTTTTTCCTTTTTAATCATACTATTTTTCGTTCTTTAAAAGTATAATATTTCATGAGAAAAAAAGCAGAACCGAACGCTTATTAGGCCATAATTCCAAAAATGACGACAATGGCAATGGATATTTCTTAAGTTTTGAATATTCCTTCCAGTACTTATTATATTTGCAACTATTTCGCAAGCAGTTTACCTCTACAAGCAGTTTACCTCTATTGAAAGAACAAATTTTGAAAGATTGTAAAAAATCACTTGGAAAAGAAAAATGTAAGAGGGTCTTCAAAAGCTAGTTATTTTGATAAGATAAAAATCAGAGGCATATAATGATAACGAATCAGTATTTGTGGCATACCGATAATCTGGGAGTGGACAGTAAGGTGGTAGATAGTGATTTTCAGCTATTCAAACGAGATCATTATTTGAAAGAAGGTGGCCATAAGATCTTCCAACATCACGAATAATGGAAAAGACTGCTAAAATATATGTAGCCGGTCATCGGGGCATGGTAGGCTCAGCTATTGTAAGAAAATTACAAAGAGAGGGTTACGCTAATTTGATTCTTAAAACCTCCGCAGAGCTGGATCTAAGAAATCAATCGGCAGTTGAGTGCTTCTTTTTAACTGAACAACCCGAGTACGTGTTTTTAGCGGCAGCCAAGGTAGGTGGTATCCTTGCCAACAACACCTATCGGGCAGATTTTCTGTACGAGAATCTAATGATTGAGACCAATGTAATACATCAGAGTTATGTTCATAAGGTTAAGAAGCTCCTCTTCCTAGGCTCTTCTTGTATTTACCCAAAACTTGCGCTTCAACCACTAACAGAAGAAAGTCTCTTGTCTGGGTACCTTGAGGAGACCAACGAGCCCTATGCGATTGCAAAAATTGCGGGAATAAAACTGTGTGAAAATTATCGCAGGCAATATGGGTGTAATTTTATAAGTGCAATGCCCACAAACTTGTATGGCCCTAATGATAATTATGATTTAAAAAGTTCACATGTCTTACCTGCCCTTCTAAGAAAATTTCACGAAGGAAAAGTTAATGACCAAGAAGAGGTAGTCGTGTGGGGTTCTGGTAAGCCCCTTCGCGAGTTTTTGCATGCAGATGATTTGGCCAATGCGTGTTTTTTTCTAATGGAAAACTATAACGAAGAAAAATTTGTGAACGTAGGCAGCGGTGAGGAAGTTTCGATAGCTGATCTTGTGGATGTCATAAAGGTCACGGTAGGATACAAGGGTCGCACTGTATGGGATTCATCAAGGCCTGATGGCACACCTAGAAAATTAATGAATTCGTCAAAACTACTCAATATGGGCTGGAAGCCTCGAATTTCTTTAGTAGAAGGAATTCGTATGGAATATGAAAGACAGTTTACTAATTCGGATATCACACCTAAATTTAAATAAGGACTTTGTAAGTCAATAAGAATAGAGAAATGGCAGCACCAATTGCACTTTTCGTTTACAATCGTCCGTCTCATACAAAGCTTACTGTTAACGCACTAGCTAATAACGTATACGCAAAAGATTCTGACCTAATCGTTTTTTCGGATGGCGCAAAATTGGATTCTGACAGAAAGTTGGTTGACGAAGTAAGGGATTTTATTCGTACTATTCATTCGTTCAAGACCGTCCGAATCGTAGAGAGCGAGGTTAACAAAGGGCTTGCAAAGTCTATCATTGACGGAGTTACTGAAGTACTGGAAGCAAGTGAAAAGATTATCGTACTGGAAGATGATCTGGTTACATCTTCGCACTTTCTTCAGTATATGAACGAGGGTTTAGATCTATATCAGAGTGAAGAAAAAGTTATATCCATTCATGCTTATATGTATCCTGTTAAAGAAGAACTATCCGAAACGTTCTTTATGCGAGGTGCTGATTGCTGGGGCTGGGCGACTTGGAAAAAAAAGTGGATACTTTTTGAACCTGATGGAGCTAAACTTCTGAGACAATTAGAGAGCCAGAATCTAATTCGTGAGTTTAATTTTAACGGGTCATATCCTTACGTAAGGATGCTCAAAGATCAAATTAAAGGTAAGAACAACTCTTGGGCTATCCGTTGGTACGCTTCGGCATTTCTTGCAAACGGAGTTACTCTTTATCCGGGCACTTCATTGGTTCAAAATATAGGTCATGATGGAAGTGGCGTTCACTCCTTAAAGTCGAACCAAAATGAGTATTTGGTAAAGCTTTCAATCAGGAAAGTCCAACTCGAAAGCATAGAGATTGTGGAAAACATAGCTGCGAAAAATGCAATAGCAAAATTTCATAAGCAGCAGCAATCTCTTGTCAATGCGGTTATTCGAAAAATAAAAATGTTTGTTCAAAGATGAACCTTAGATATGTTGCTCTTAATATTAATTTTTATCCCGGTTTTTTTGGGCTATTCTTCAATCCGTTCTTTTTTGCCAGACGAGAGCTAGTAAGGCATATTGGGTTATGTGCATCGGCAATGACTGGGAAAATTCTTGATGTCGGATGTGGCAAGAAACCTTATCAAAAATTATTTACTAATGCTGGTGAGTATATTGGCATGGATATAGAAATTTCCGGTCACGATCATTCTCAAGAAGAAATTGATGTTTTCTATGACGGCAAAACATTTCCTTTTGCAGATCAGTCCATTGATTCCGTCCTTACTAATCAGGTGTTTGAGCACGTTTTTAATCCGCATGAATTCATTTCAGAGATAAATCGAGTATTAAAATCAGAAGGCCAATTACTTATAACAGTCCCATTTGTCTGGGATGAACACGAACAACCGTTTGATTATGGGCGCTATTCTTCCTTCGGAATAAAACACATCTTAGAAAAGCATGACTTTGAGATTCTCAAACAATACAAAAGCGGAACGGGAATTCAAGCGGTGATTCAACTCATTAACCTCTACATTTATAAAAAATTTTATTCAAGACACCGACCGTTAAATTATGTGTTGACCGTATTATTTATTTCACCATTCAATTTGCTAGGTTTCTTGCTTTCGGTTTATAAAAGAAAAGATTCAGATTTATTTCTAGACAATGTAATTTTGGCGCGTAAGAGATCTCTAATTTAATTGTGTCGAGCGGAGCACAAGCTTAACCAATAAGAATGGCATGATGTATAATTATTGCACTCTATTTGATTCATTTTACCTGTCACGAGGATTGGCGCTTTACTATTCGTTAAAAGAAACTACTCCTGACTTTATGTTGTATGTGTTTCCCTTCGACAAGAAAGCAGCAACTGTCTTGAGAGAGATGAAACTGGATAATTTAGTACTTGTAGAGCAAGACGAATTTGAGAATGATGAGCTTCGAAAAATCAAAGTGGAGCGAACCAGGGGAGAGTATTGCTGGACGTGTACTCCGGTTATCATAGATTTTTGTATAAAAAAATTCAATCTTTTTCAGTGCACCTACCTGGATGCTGATCTCTTTTTCTTCTCCTCGGCAAACAAGCTGATCGATGAAATGGGGACTAATTCAGTATTAATAACTGACCATCGATATACACCTAGATACGATCAATCCAAAACAAGTGGTAAATACTGTGTTCAATTTATTTCATTTAAAAATGATGAAGCTGGTATGGAAGTTTTGAACTGGTGGAGAAAAGCTTGCATCGAGTGGTGTTTTGACCGATTCGAAGACGGAAAATTTGGAGATCAGAAATATTTAGATGACTGGCCTAAAAGATTTAAAGGCATCTATGATCTGTCTAACGAAGGCGCTGGGCTGGCCCCATGGAACATTCAGCAATACGAAACATTGAACAGTAATGACCCCCTACGAGTACGGAATAAAAATACTTCACAGGATTGGCAGGTTGTATTTTATCATTTTCATTGGCTCCGATTCTTAGGCAACAGAAGAGTCGACATGGGTACTTACGCACTTGGCACGAACGTTAAGGAAGTGTTTTATCAACCATATATTAAAAAATTGATGGCGAATCATGCTGAACTTGCCCAGTACGGGATTGAGCCACCTATTCAAAAATATACTACAAAAAGTGGATTGCCTATACCTTTGCACAAGATAGCAAGACGAATTCTTGGCGTTTACAATATTTATGAATCGGAGGAGTGACGGCCATTATTGATTATTTTACGTCCAATTTACCGCTCTATGGCGAAATTTATTGATTTGAAGACCTTCACCGATGCCAGGGGCAATCTAACGGTGATCGAACGTGTAGTTCAGTTTGACATTAAACGCATATTTTATATCTATGGGGTCGACACTTCCGTGCGGGGTGGTCACAGGCACCATAAAACGATTCAAGCAGCAATATGCCTGAAAGGCACCTGCCGCATCATCAACTATGATGGGACGCACAATCGAGAGGATTTTCTCTTGAAACGACCCGATCAGTGTTTAATCTTGGAGCCGGCTGACTGGCATCAAATGGATCAGTTTTCCCCAGATGCTATTTTAATGGTGCTTGCCTCTGAATATTTTTCGCCTGAAGATTATATCTACGAGCCTTATTGCAAATGACCGAATACGAGAACCTTCGAAAATTGAATGAGGCATTTGTCGAGCAGTACCGCCAAAAATTTGAAGCGGTTTTGACTAGCGGTTGGTTTATCCTTGGCCAACAAGTAAAACAATTTGAAAATGATTTTGCCAACTACTGCGGCACAAATCATTGCATAGGTGTAGCGAACGGTTTGGATGCCCTGATACTCTCTCTGAGAGCATTTAATTTCAGACCCGGTGGAGAGGTAATCGTTCCCTCGAATACTTACATAGCAACTATCCTTTCCATCCTCAATTGCGGCCTGAAACCCGTTCTGGTTGAACCGGATATTTTCACATACAATATTGCCCCCGAACGGATCGAGGAATCAATTACCAAGAACACAGTTGCCATTATGGTAGTCCATTTGTATGGAAAATGTTGTGAGATGGATGCCATATGTTCTATTGCGAAGCAGCATGAATTGAAATTAGTAGAAGACTGTGCTCAGGCACATGGCGCTATGTTTAAAAATAGAATGGCCGGGAGCTTTGGAGACTTTTCAGCGTTCAGTTTTTATCCAACTAAAAATCTGGGTGCCCTAGGAGATGGCGGTAGCCTGAATACTAACTCTGATGAATTAGACATCATTGCGAGAAAGCTTCGCAACTACGGCTCGGAAAAGAAATATTACAATGATATTGTTGGTGTTAATTCCAGATTGGACGAGCTGCAAGCAGCTTTCTTGTCGGTTAAACTAAAACATCTGGATAATATTAATACGCACAAAAGAAAGTTGGCCTCACTTTATCAGGCCAACCTAAAGGATGACTTCATTAAGCCACAGGTTCATCCGGACTATTTTGATGTGTTTCATATTTATAATGTGCGGCACCCGAAGAGAGATGAGTTAAAGACTCATTTAATGAAAAACAATGTCGGAACGGAAATCCATTATCCGGTAGCACCACACAAACAGGTGGCGATGCGAGGGTTTTTTGATTCGACTCGTTTTCCTGTTTCAGAGGAGATCCATGCGACAACACTCAGCTTACCCATTTCTTATTTTCACACTGAAGATGATGTGTTGGAAGTTATAGAAGTTATGAACGGGTTTTAGTCCGCTTTGACGAACAGATACTAGTAGATCAAAACCGATATTGGCTAAAATGTTAAAATCCTAATTTAAAACTCCCCTTAGTAATTGACTAGAGCCATTAATGATGTTGTACCCGTTAAGTTTACTGTCATCAAAGTTAATTTGCCCTTTAGGGTAAACGTTGTGCATATAGTAAAAGGCTGCCACTTGATCCTGACAATCAGTTGGAAGCGTTAGTTTGCGGTGGTTAAGAATCAAGCTTTCATACTCTTCCTGACTTTTCGGGAAAAAGACAAAGTCAAAAGATGCGTGAGGGTTATCACCAGCGCAGATAGGAATTATGTTGTGGTAGGCTAATTCATGCAGTACCGTACCATAAACAGATATTCCAAATTTTATACCGGAGTTTAAGATATGAACATTTGATGTTTTCGGATTTATCCACTGCACTGAAGGATACTTTTGTTTCAAATATTCAATATCACGACTGCTTTCTGCCGTTTGATTCGGGTGAGGCTTTATCCCGATATTCAATTGATGTTTTAGAATAATCTTGAAAGTAAACTCTACCCATTCATAGAAATCGGGAAAAAGCATGCTGGCATAAATATGCGGGCTATCATAAAAGTCGTGTAGAAAAAGGACTCCATCGAAGTTCAACCCATCGTTTGGTTGTTTAGTTGACTGGTCAAAAGCACTGGATTTCATGTAAGCCGTTGATTGATCGATTACTCCTTTGAATTTATTCTGAAGTAACGATTTACCAATGGCAATCCGATCTGATTTTTCGGAAAGGGTATTAAATATTTTCGAGTAGTCCTTGTGCCTAGCCGTTTGATAGTAGTCATTCTGAGTCAGCTTCTTCAGCCGTTGTTGCAGATTGCCCGCAGAGAAAACATCCACGTCATGCTTCAAGAAAACTCGCACCGGTATACCATGTTGAATATAGGTAGTATAGCCGGTGAGGTAGGTGCGAATTTGGTATTTTTTTACCAACTGTTCACAGTTCTCGATAGTGCAGTAGGCAACATAAATAAAGTATAACAAACTTATGCTTGAAATATTTACAGTGGGTCGAATCCGATACCGCAAGTAAGTATCATAAATTAGATCACCGCAGTAATAACCCCTTAAGTGGAGATTTAGCAATTCTTCTTTGCTGTTTATTTTTCGCCAAACTCTCCAGGCATCCCTAATCATACCGAGTTTTCTTGCTATCGGTGTCTGGTTAACTTGTAATTGTTTCGATACTCCTAATGCACGATAAAGTTGTTCCCATTTCTTTTTCCTAAGGAAATTATTGATCAAGGTATAAATTAATCGAACAGGGAAAAGTAAGTCTCTCTTTAGCTTTAAAGAAAAGATAGTTGGATCCAGTGCAATTAGGAGGACCTTGTCCGCCCGCGCACTTGAAGTCGCTTCAAACCATAAGGATAGTACATAATAATCTTGGGGTGACTGAATGAACAAAGATCCTTTGCTGGAGTGAATCCCCTCAGTTCTATGCAGACTCTTTATCCAAAATTTTTCGCTCTGGTCAAATCCCCAGTTCGGATTTATTTTGAGCAGTATACTATTGAACACAGGAAAAAGTTAAACTAGTTTCTTGATGAACCAAGTAGGTGAAAATGTTGGTTGAAGGATTAAACGATTGCCTTCAATTAGTTCTTTTCCTTTATGCCAGCAACGAGTATCCCCGATGATTATAGTGCCAGCGGGTCCTTCAAATTCTTCTACTTTTCCAATTTGAAGTCTGCTCATTTCGTCATCCGTTATCCGATCATATCGCTTACTGAGTAGCTTATAATTTTTCCCACCCAATTTATGTGTACCAGGTATTGCAATATGAGGTCCTTTATTCGTGTCGACATCAGTCAGATAGATAAAAATCTTCAGCCACCTTATCGTATCAAGGTCATAATGAAAGTACTGGGCAGCTATATCGCTCGGGTTCTTGATTTTGAATGACCACCACATAGACAAGTGCCATAGATCAACTTCAGCCTTTAATGCTGTTTGCAAAATGGATATCAATACTGGATCTGTGCAAATTGACATTATTTTATTATCTTTTTTCAGATCCTCTTCTGCTGCATTAGCTTTTACATAGGGGAAATTATCAAAGTCATCAATTTTTCCTTTCGGGAACTTTCCTTTTAAGGAGTCGTCCATAAAAGTATACTCCAGTTGCTTGGCTCTTTGCACGATATCCTTTATAACGTCACCCGGTATTTTAAACGGAAGCACACTATAACCGTTAGTGTTAATTTCTTCCGAAATGTTTTTTATCGTTGGCAGATCCACCTTTCCAAAGATAGATGTTCCTTCTTTAATTAGGTTTTGATTATGATCGCGATACAAGAAATCAAACATTACCTCTTGAAAAACTCCATTAGTTTTGCAATAAGCATCAACCAGCGTTTGTTGAACCTGATCAGGCGTAAATCCTGATCGATTGTATGCAATTTTTCCTGCAACAATGCGACAAAGGTCTTTGTAGGATACACCTGAACTTACCAGGTTTTTATGCAATGATTCTGATAGCTTATCAAAATATTCGGGAACATCTTTTTTCTCTACACTTTTGGTTTTAAGAAGATTGAACAGGTTCTCATCATCCGAAGTGAAGTATGTAACAGATGACCGCGAGAAGTTTTGGAAAATTGATTTCTTTTTCAGTGCGGACACGAATCGCAATTTTTTGGATATTCTTTTTAGAATGCTCATTTCTTTATAATCAAGTTTATTTTATTCATTTTTTAATTTAATCTGATCAAGATCAACAATAATATCTACGAGGTCAATAATTTCTTTGTCGTGAGAAACAATTATGAAAATCTTATCCTTGAATTCAGCAATAATGTTTCTTATTACCTTAATTCTAGTCTCACTATCGAGTGCATTCACACTCTCGTCCAAAATCAACACATCCGGCTCCCGGAGTAGGGCACGCGCTATATTCAGCCGTTGTTTTTGGCCCCCAGAAATGTTTGTTCCACGGTAGTTAAGCCGATATGATAATTTCCCTTCAAAGGTCTCTAAGGTTGAAGCCAATTCTGCCACGGCAAGGCTGTGGCTAATTTTCTCATCAGGGTAAGTCTTGTCCAGCTCAAGGTTTTCCTTTATTGTGCTATTGAACACTATTGATTCTTGACTGATATAGAGAATTTTGTTAGTGAATGACTTTTCATCAATATCTTTGGAATTAACGTTGTTAACGTAAATGTCACCAAGGTTAGGTGTATTGAAGTCCATGATCAAGTCGAGTAAGGTTGATTTGCCTGTACCGGTTCTACCCATGATGATATAGCTTTTGCCTCTTTCGAATGTCAGATTTAAGTTCGCAAAAATCGACTGATTCGCTATGTGACCGAAAGAAACTGAGGCCATCCTTATCGTTTCAATTTTATCCAGCGCAATACTAGATGTACTCTCCTCCAAATGTTCAGAAAAGCTTACAATGTCATTGGTGAGTTTGAGATTTGAAAAAACAGTACTACCTGTTTGAAGTAATTCGCCAACAATGGTCAGGAACCTCATCAGAATAAAAAATATGGAAAGAAGATAGGTGATTGTTAACTGGTGGGTTGTTAAATAGTCGTAAGCAACGTAAGCATCAAACAAAAGAAACAAACTAATCAGCGGAAATAGGCGGTTAAAAAGTGAAATGGCAAAAATCTTGTAATTAATCATCTGATACTTATCCATGACCTGAGAGTACTTGTCATAGATAAAGGCACCCATTCCGAAAGATTTTACAGTCCGAAGCGAATTCAGCGAATCCATAAAAATGGATGTTGCGGATCTGTTTGCCACAATCCCTTCTGCTCCCAGATGAGCTAATTTTTTCATCATCGATTGGATAACCAAAAAATTGATCAAGAAGAAAATAAGAAGAACGTAGATGAAATTAATATCGAAATAGAGAATCATTAGAAAATACAAACCCCCAATTATTACAGCGTTTAAAATACGCATAAAGGAGTTTAGAATTTCTGAGCTTCGAGAAGCTTCATCTCCTGCCATTGAAATAAAAAATCCAATCTCCTTTTGTTCTATAATTTTTAAATCTTCATTGAAGATTTTCAAAAGAGTTCTGGATGAAAGATAAGTTTGAAGCTGTCTGGCAATGTAAGCATACCGGGTTTCAATGTAATACATGCTTGCGAACCGAATAACCAAAAAAAGAATAACCGGAATGAAAATCAGATTAGAATCAACGTCTTTTAGGAGATCATTAAATACAATAAACTTTCTACCCGACAAGGACCCGAGAAGACTCATCGCAATTGTCTCGAGTAGTATAGAGAAAATAGACAGTACGGTAAGGAAATAGAGAACTGGGAATCGCCTAAATCCCAGACGAATCAACTGTATTAAAAACTTTAAACTTCCACTTTTTGTCATCATTCGTAGAATGCTCTTTTAATCAAAATGTCAGGCAGAACATGGTTGATTTTGAATGTGTGTCTGTGAGAGTCAATATTATTTATTTCAACCTTTATTTCGTTTTTAAGATTTACTATTTGGTTTTCGTATTTGATTTCAGCGGCTGTAACTGATGTCATAAATTCAACTACGAGATAGGGAAGTCGGTGTGTATTTTTTAGACAAAGAACAAATTCTGAACTACAAATCGAGACGAGTCCATTCTTTTTCATAGAAGCTACAGCATAGTCGACACCTTTATAGAAATAGGGGAAATGTGATTCACAGTCTCCATTTAACGCAGCAGGCATGTCGTCAAAAAAATTTAAACGCCTGCCCACTACTTTTTGGGGAGTACCTACAACAATGGTGTATGGCTCAACATTTTTGTTGATAATCGAATTAGCGCCCAATACAGAACCTTTGCCAACTATAGCATTATTGATGATTACGACACCTTTCCCAATCCAAACATCATCCTCGATGATAATTTGATTTTGAGAGAGATCAAGTTCCTTCCTGGCGATTATATCCTGATCGCGAATTAACAGGGACGGTCGATGTTTAAAGTAATGAAATCCAGAAGAGATATAAATGGTGGATGCTAAAATGCAATTCCGTCCAATTGTCACATTTCCTAGAATGATGCAATTGTTTTGAATGCTTGTATGCTCGTCAATGAAAATAGTGTCCGCACCAATTTCAACGTCTTTTCCAAGGAAGACATCATCATTTATTTCTAAAACCCCGCCCTTATTAACAACAATCTCACTAAAGTCGCGAATACTGATATTTCTGGAGTTGAATTTTAGTACTCCATTATTCGAAAAGTTTACATAGTTGCCGATCCGAATTTTGTATTGCACGGTTTGAACTACGAATCGCAGGATATTGATTTTCAAGAAAAGCTTCCCGATTTTTTGGATCATAAACTCCTTCAGAGATGTTTTACCAGAGCGTTCAATTTTCTACAAGGGTCGCTTAAATGGGGCACCTTTTGTCATATCTTCCTTTGCTATATTTCCGATTAGAGAATCGTAGTATTTTGGTTCCAATCCATCCCCCGGTCTAATTACACGAATGTTTTCTTTTGTAAATTTTTCACCCGCCTTAATGTCCTTTACTACATAAATCGATCTTTTAAACTGCTTGCTTTTCGCCTCAACCAGTTGCATATCAAGCTGAACGCGACCCAAAGATAAGAATGCACGCTCGCTTTCTATCACCAAAGACTTCATTTCTGCTGGTTCTAAACTAAACGCACTGTCAACACCTCCTTCGGCTCTGCTTAACGTAAAATGTTTTTCAATTACGCGAACCCCTAGCGCTACCGAAGCCACGGCAGCACCTACACCCATCGTATGATCACTCAAACCAATCGAGCAATCAGGAAATATTTCCTGAAGTACAGGTATTGTTAAAAGGTTTGTATTCTCAGGTGTGGAAGGATACGTACTGGTACATTTCAACAACACCAAATCTTTGCAGCCGTTTTGTCTGAGTACTTGAACAGACTCTATGATGTCAGTTAAATTTGCGATACCCGTGCTCATTATCACAGGCTTCCCAGTTGAGGCTACTTTTTTTAGCAATGGATGATCGGTGTTCTCGAAGGATGCAATTTTATAAAAGGGGACATTTAGCGTTTCAAGAAAGTCCACTGCCGTTTCATCAAAGGGCGTACTAAAACACAGTATCCCCAACTCCTTAGCATAGTCAAATAGAGGTTTATGCCACTCCCACGGAGTATGCGCCTCTTGATATAATTCGTATAGGTTTCTTCCGTACCAAAGCGACTTTTTATCAGTGATATCGAACAACCCACCGCTTTGATTGATTGTCATCGTGTCTGCTGTGTATGTTTGCAGTTTAACCGCGTGGGCTCCACAATCGGCCGCAGCTTTTATTATCTCTTTTGCTCTGGATAAAGATTGATTGTGGTTGCCGCTCATTTCGGCTATAATGAAAGGCTTATGATCTGCCCCGATTTCAGTAGCTCCTATTTTCATGCTTTATTAATTTATTGAACGAATAATTGCGAATGCTTCTGCATACTCACTTCCAATAGTCACACCCCAACGTTGAGACACTATCTTCAATGCTTCAGGCGATCGTGGGTGTGGATACACTCTCTTTTCAAATTCATAGCACTCCATACCTTTTATTTTCGCATCTACGTTCTGTTCCGTTACGGTAAAAAACAGGTTTGGAATGAAATGCTTTGGATCGGAAGAGGCGCGCCATTCAGTGCCGCTTGGGGTTTCAAAGGTGATGATTGTTTTTACAAATTCATTCGACATTGGTCTACAGGCTGTGACAACGGCTTCAAATGTGCGTTGATGATCGACATTCAAATCTCCTCCATGATGTGTAAAAACAACCGAAGGAGCAAAGCCCTTTTTTTCTTTTTCGATTATCTTAATAAGATCTAATAGATCAATCGAATCGAACCTATTATCAGGAAAATCATAAATGGATAATTCTTGATATCCAATCGCCTTTTGTGCATCGGCTATGTTCTTCTTGTGAATCAATAATTGTTGCCCCCATTGAGAAACATCGCGTTTTTCAGTTCTGGACGTAATGCCTTCGCCTAGAATCACGACTCGCACTGTACAACCATATTGGGTTATTAGTCTATTAAAAGTAGCCCCGCATCCTAGTAGTTCATCATCCGGGTGTGCCACAACCAAAAGGATACGGCTATTTTTTATTGACTCTAATAACATCATTTCTTTTTTGTGATTTTTACATCGGCCAATATACCATTCGCTTTAAGAGACGCTCTTGAAAATTCAAATCTAAAAAAATCTGTTTCTATGAATGCTTTTGGATATCCTTCGGCATCAAGCATTCGAATAAAATCATACATCGTATTTAGTCCAGATAATGATTGAATACTACTTTGAGCAGGCATCCTTCTCTTAAAAATTACTGGATCTCCTTTTTGAGGAATGGGATCAGGATTATTTGTGATGATCTCTTTGATCATTTCTTTCATTATCTCCCCAGCTCTTAAAAAAATTTCTTCGGCAGTGCCTAAAAGTAACAATTGCTTTTTTAAAAGGACGGGGCCGGTATCAATTCCCTTTTCAACAATCAATGCAGAAATTTTGGTTTGCTCATACCCCTTTTCAATTAAATTTTGCAATGGACTTCCTCCTCTGCCAAAGGGAAGATCTGTCATATGAAATACAATACATTTATAGCTTAAGAAGATATTTTGAGGTATAATCTCTGACCAATGGAGAAAAAAAATAAAATCAGGATTCCAATCCTTAAGCTTCTGAGGGTCTAAATCTTCGCGGCTCTTTATCAAGATAGCCCCATAGAATTCCATGATGTGTTGCTCAACTTGATGGTAAACGGGATTGCTATTGGCGATAATGATTCTCATGATTTATGATCAATATAATAGAGGTCTGAAATATCATCTTGAGCATCGGACATCTTAAATCCGGATTTTAGAAATACTTTTCTGGAGGGTTCATTTTGTTTTTTAACCCTGGCAATGATTTTAAGAAAGTTGGGCAGCTTCTTAATAAGATCGGCAACACCGATTTTCATCATTTTACTACCTAAGCCAAGCCCCCTCCAATTTTTAGCGACCGAGAAATCAATTTCGAATACCCCTTTGTCAGTTTGATCGAAACGCACTTGCCCGATTGCTTCTTCGCTGAAGTAGGCAACCTTCATCATGCTATTCGGGTCGTTTATTTTGTTTAAAAACCAAGTTCGATGCTGTTCTATCAATATCGGTTTTTCATCGAAAGAATTCTCTCTGACCCTGGCTTCGTTTACCCAGTCAAAATAGAGTAAAAGGTCTTGCTCGGAAGCCTCTTTCAAAACAATGGGCGTGCAGAAATAGGAGTGTATAAGGACGTGATGTAGATCCCCATGGATGGAAATGTGTTTCTTTAAGGTTGCTTCTTGTTTGAAATTATTTTCATCTAACACGCTAAACAATGCAGGCCTTATATCGTAGGCATAAGTATAGATTTTGTTAAACCTAAGATGAACAGATGCGATTACTTTTAGAATTTTTAAAAACTCCCCCCAGTCATTCTTGAATCGTTGAATTTCCCGATTTCTACTGGTTTCTGTGATGAATGAAATTTCGCCATTCAGACTTTCCCAATCGATATGGACTAACCCGCCATAGCCCACCAATATATCATTCTCTAGAAAACTGAATAATAATTGGGTAGGGTCTTCTTCTTCGAAGAGTTTAGCAACTACTTCCTTGAAATACTCATCTTGCTTTTCAATTGTCAATAGTTTCTTTTGTCGGAGAATGTCAATTTGCTCATTGCGCCATTGTCTAATTTGATGACGGTCTTCATCCCTGATTGGAACGAGCTTATAATTCCCGTCAGCAAAAATTTGTTGTGCCAAACGTTTATAACTTCTCATCTGTTGTATCTACTTGGTGAAGTAGATTGTATTTTAATTCAGCAAGCATCCAGTCATCTAATGAGTCAATGTCTTGACCTTCTTTCTCTCCAATTTCAATGCCGCCAGAGTTGTCAGTCCATATTTTCTGCTTTTCCAAAATCGTTGGTATCTTCAACCAATAAAATTGTCCCGCGTCATGAAATGTAGGCTCCAAATCTTGAGATCTTGAATGCAGGAACTCTGGAAAAGACATGGAAATCCTGTTGTCCAGTCCTACCTTTAAACTCCTTTGTATAGGCGCACTGTAGCGTTGGATCGGGAATACACTGTCGTAGTTATTAGCAGTCAACATCTTGAATGCCTCACGCAAGTTTTTTGATGTAATAAATGGAGCAGCCGGATATAGACAGCATACTAATGTAAAATCGATTTTAAATTTACTATATTCTGCAACTACCTCATTTATTACATCCAGGGTTGTAGCGAAGTCATCCGAATTCTTAGCGCTTCTTAAGAAAGGTACCTTGGCACCATACTGAATTGCGATCTCACGGATTTCATTGTCATCGGTAGAGACCATAATCTCATCAAACAATCCAGATAAAAGAGCTGCTTGAATTGAATAGGATATAATTGGTTTGCCCAGAAAATCTTTAATATTTTTTCTCGGTATGCGTTTGCTTCCTCCTCTAGCAGGAATGATCGCTAATTTATTTCCCTTCATAAAAACGGAGAATAGTATTTATCACGTACTCTTGCTCTTGAGCCGTAAGAGTCGGAAACATTGGAAGGCTAATGCAATGTTTGTAATATTTATCTGAAAAGGGTAAATCTCCTTTTTGCCAACCAAATTGTCTATAGTAAGGCATCAAATGCGTGGGTACATAGTGAATCTGGGCAAAAATGCTCTGGTGTCTTAAGAAGTTGTACAACCCCAACCGATTTTCGACTTCAATCACATATAAATGATAGGCATGGCCTTGAACTAATCCTGATTGACCCTTTAGCCATTTCTTTCCCGCAAATGCCTCGCTGTAACGGGTTGCAATTTCACGTCTCCTGCCTAGCCCAGTTGTGGCACGTTGCAGTTGAGATAGTCCAAGTGCGGCTTGAAAATCAGTTAACCTATAGTTGTATCCCAATAATTGCATCTCCATGTACCATCCAGGATAGGCTCCCTCATTTAACACTTGACCGGCAGCAAATTCCAAGTCGTTTGTAAATGTCTCTTGATCTCGAGTAATTCCATGACTTCTCAGAAGGAGCAACTTTTTGTAAAGGTTCTCATCATTTGTTGTGATCAGACCACCTTCTCCTGCAGCAATATGCTTTACAGGATGTAACGAAAAAATTGCAAGTTCTGCAAAGATTCCATTACCACACTTTTGTTGTGTGCCTTTGCTATCAGTAAAATACCCGCCAGGTGCATGACAAGCATCTTCAATGATCCACAGACTATATTCATTTGCCAATTTTCTAAAAGCCTCTAGATTTACTGCACGTCCTGCAAAGTCAACAGGTATAATTCCTGAATAGGTTCCTTTGGGTGATGCTTCCAAAAGTTTCCGCACAGCATCAATATCCAGCAAATAAGTTTCCGGATCGATATCTGCAAAAACAACCTCCCCACCGCAATATCGCACACAGTTTGCGGAGGCGGCAAACGTAATTGGCGTAGTAATAATCTTTTGCCCTGGTGTCACGTCCAATGCTAAGGCAGAGAGATGCAATGCAGCTGTGCCGTTCGCGACAGCGACTGCGAATTTAGATCCTATATAATTTGCGAAAGCTTCTTCAAATTCTTTGATCTTAGGCCCTTGGGTTAAATACTCAGACCTTAAGGTCTCGATTACCGCGTTGATGTCACTCTCTGTTATATTTTGACGGCCATAAGGAATAGGTTTCATAGTGCAGACTGGTTTCTGAAATTTATACAGATCATATTTAGAGTCCTACAAAATAATGTAATGAGTCCCAAGTTAAGCTTGCTTCGAACGTGATCCTTCCTCAATATCAATTCAATGATTTGATGAAATTGAAATCACAGAAAATAATAAAAGAAAATTTTTTCATGTTATTATTCATTTTGGATATCTAAAGAGTAAAAGATGGATCAACGTGCTCCTTTATCAGTTTGCGAAGCCCCTCAACGGTTTCCCATTCCGTATTTTCATATGAATTGTATTTGAATCCTGGGGCTACTTTCTTTGCATTAAACGCAGTTATGTAATCTTCTAATTTCCATTTGTGAATGCTTGGAATAATGGTGAAGTATTTTCCTAAGTCATAGGTATAATAGGAATCCGAGTCTGTAATCATCTCTTCGTGGATTTTCTCCCCTGGCCGGATTCCAACATTTATTATCTTGCAATTTGGACCAATAGCTTCTGCTACATCTATAATCTTGTAGGAAGGAATTTTAGGGACAAATATTTCGCCCCCCCAGGCGTGTTCAAGTGCGTGCATAACCATATCAACCCCGCCTTGCAGGGTTATATTAAACCTAGTCATACTTAGCTCGGTGATGGGTAAAACTCCTTCTTTCTTCTTTTTTAAGAAGAACGGTATAACAGAACCATTTGAACCCATAACGTTCCCATATCTTACGACTGAAAACCGGATTTCATTCCAGCCTTTTATGTTGTTGGCCGCTACAAAAAGTTTGTCAGAGGCAAGTTTAGTTGCTCCATACAGATTAACGGGTGCCGCTGCCTTATCAGTGGAAAGGGCGACAACGCGTTTTACGTCTGTTTCCAGGCATGCATTAATAACATTTTCGGCTCCGTTAATATTGGTTTTAACACACTCCATGGGATTATATTCCGCAATAGGAACATGCTTCATGGCCGCAGCATGAATTACATAATCGATACCTCTAAAGGCTCTCTTTAATCTTTCAAAATCACGAACATCTCCGATGAAAAAACGGATCTGAGAGTAAATGTGTGGAGGATATTCCTGAGCCATCTCGAACTGTTTTTGCTCATCCCTTGAAAAAATGACTAATTTCTTGATGGTTGGCCATTGAGTAAGAATTCTTTTGGTTAGAGCCTTACCCAGTGAACCAGTTCCACCGGTAATCAGAATACTCTTTTGAGTTAAATCAAGCATAATTTGAGTAAAAAATCTTCTTGCAGGAGCAGTCCTTTCCTTGGAGCTCCGATAAGGCTACAAAATTAGAAGTTTAATCGACTTTATGCATACAGTATAGTCCGGAATAATCACATACAGGGATTTCAAGGTATCTACAAGGTTGGCGAACGTTGGACTATCCAGTAAAGTACGGTGAGGAGTTTTTTATAAATTGATTAACACTATTGTCCGACTAAAGTAATTGAAAAGGGTGGATTTTAAGCCACCCTTTTTTATGTCATTTTTGTAGTGCAAACAAACATCAATGACATGGATAAAGGTAAAACTTTTGTCGGACAGCCGATACTGGCCCAGATAATTTCCTGTATACCGAAGAACGAGGTGGAATTGATTGCCAAAGCGCACCAATCAAATCGGTACTATAAGAAGCTGCCACTCCAAACTCATTTGACCGCCCTGCTGTATGGGGTACTGTCGTGCTGTAATGGGTTGCGCGAAATCTGCGAGGGGATGCTGGTCTGTGAAGGAAAGCTCAATCATCTGGGACTACAAAAAGCACCGACACGGAGTACCTTGTCAGATGCGAACAATAACCGCCATTGGACGGCTTTTGAATCCATCTACTATATGCTGATCAAGCGCTATCATGGTTTTTTGTCGGACAGCCGATTGAAAGGCCTTCGCATCCGCAACCTGAAAATCATCGACAGCACCACCTTGCGCCTTTTCAGAGACTTGTTGCGTGGGGTTGGGCGCAACCCAATAGATGGCGGACGTAAAAAAGGGGGCATCAAAGTACATACGATGATGGATGCTTTTACCGGGGTGGCCAGTTTCGTCCGCATGACGGAGGCCAAAGTGCATGACAAAAAGTTTTTACCGCATTTGACATTGGAAACAGGCAGTTTCATTGTTTTCGATAAGGTCTACAATGACTACCGTCAATTTGCCCGATGGACGGGTGAACAAATTTGGTTTGTGACACGCATGAAATCTAATGCTATTGATTAAGTAAAATTCCCGCTAGAAGAAAGGAGATGATGGTCCTGTTTCTCGATGGTCGTTATTGAGTCTCATCGCACGGAATTAACTATTTTTGCACGGAAATGTATTTTTGCAAAAGGACTCACCAAAGGAATGGATGCCGTAAGAAGTTTGCCTGCGAGTAATGTCAAGGTTGGAATAATTGATATTCTTTATCGATTTTTTGTATTTACAACAGCCATCATGCCTTTAACCACCCTGTTTTGGGACGTAAACTTTTATTGGGTAAAGGCAAACTGGGCTCCATATCCTATTTTTCTCATTGCTGTGGTCTTTACTTTTTTCTTTCGTCAAAAAGTATCACGCGAGTTTGGGTTACTCATTTTTTTTTCCGTGTTCTACATGCTGCTTGCACTTCTAGGTGGTGGTGAAATGGAATCAATTTTGAGATTCTCCTTGGCAATTATGCCACTCACGGTTTACTTCCTTTTTCATATGATCACCGATTCCAGCCATCGCTATTTTTGGTGGATATATGGTGCCTTACTATTAATACCTCTGTACAATTCTTATTTACAGTATTCTGGTAAAATGCCTTATAGCGAATTTGATTATGTAGAGAATGAAATAGTTGGCAGGGTATCAGGGGGTTACCAAAAGCCAATGAACCTCATTGCATTCATGTTACCAGTATACTTGCTTGGCTTTTATCTATGGAAAGTCAAGGGTCGACTGGTTGTTGGTGTCTTTATTGTTGTCTCAATCCTAGTTGGCATATTTGCAATCGGGCATCGTACCTCCCTAATAGGGTTTCTAGCTATCTTGGTCTCGTCTTTTTTCATGAACACTGCACGGAGGCTTATCTATACTTATTATGGGTATTTTCTTAACTTCCTTATACCTCTCCTGGCTTTCATTTCACTTCGAATCATGCTTTCCACAGTGGGTCTTTGGGACAAACTAAGAGGTCGTGTTCCGATTTGGGAGCTTCATGCCTGGCAATTTTTTGATCAAAGTCTTTTTAAGATCATATTTGGCTCTCAAAAAGTAATGATTGGAGATGACTATCGAGATCCCTCTGTTGTGCTCATTGAAGAAGCACACAACAACAGTTTCCGTACTATATTGGTTTTTGGACTTGCAGGATTTTTTCTGTATTGCTTGCTCATGCGAAAGATTGTTATGCATATCAAAAAAGGCAATTATTCATCGGAGTTCGAATTTGTCCTTCTTTCATGCTTTACGTATTTCATATTCTATACTGTTACCAATGAGCCTCTATATTATGGCAGCATGTTATGGCCTGTATTGATCTGGGTATTTCTCGCGCAATCCATGTCATCGAAATGGAAAACCTACCCTAATCACAGTTAACAAATGACAAGAGAGCTTTTTCATCGCAATGCCAGCAAGGCTATTCTTACTGGAATATTCTTACTCTTGTTCTTTTCGATTCCCATTACCAGCATCCTTATTATTCTTTATGTATTAAATTGGCTTGTGGGCAACTCCAAGGCGGCATGGCGCTCGCAAAAACGTGATTGGCTATTACTATTGATTATTTCACCATGGATACTTGAACTAGTGAGTGTCCTCTACAGCACTCATATGGTAATTGGACTCCATCAGGTTGAGAAGCGATTAGCTTTATTAGCTGTTCCTATTATAACACTTCACTCGGTGAACAATGCTGTCAGGGATAGGGCAACGGTATTCCGCATTGCAACACTATGCACCGTGCTGGTAACTTTCTACTGCCTGTTGGTTGCCTCATACAATGCCTTATTTCGCTCAGGTAAAATGGCCTATTGGGAAGGCTTTACACAACCAATAATATTCGACCCGGGCTATGTATCTCTAATAATAAATATTGTGTCCATTTGGATTATTTGTGAATTAATTTCTGAATGGAATTCACTGTTACCGAGTCGAAAGATTCTTTACCTGAGTTTGATCGCTTACTTTGGCATCATCACATTTCTCCTAGCCTCCAAGCTACATGGTGTGATTTTCATAGCTATTGTGATCATTGGAGTGGTTTTGATCTACCGCAAACATATGGTTAGTTGGAAAGCATCTCTATTTATTGTAGTCCTGCTATTCGCTATTGGGTTTTCTGTTTCCAAAAGTGAGATCAAGGAGCGATTTGCGCACATTCATAATTTTACAGTTCCGAACTTCAATGCCCCTGATATAGAGTTTAATGAACTTACACTAAGGCTTACAATTTTTAAATGCGCAATGTACATTATTGAGGAAAATCCAATCTTTGGCACAGGGGTCGGAGATGTAATGGCTGACCTAGAGTCTGTATATCGCAAGGTCGATTTTAAGTTTGGCTACAACAACGCATACGATCCACATAACCAATATTTGCGCGTATGCCTTGGTACAGGAGTTGTTGGCCTGTCACTTTTTCTAATGTCCCTGATTACTGTTCTTATTAGGGCATTACGGTCTGGGGATTGGCTGGTCGTTGGTTTTATGATCGTATTCTGCACTTCATTCCTTTTCGAGTCGATACTTGAAAGGCAAAGTGGTATCATACCATATGCATTCTTTTATTCGGTGCTTATCTTTGGAATTAATAATAATATAAAGACGCATGCTGGATCAGAGCTAAACGCCTAGTTGCCGTTGGACGTTAATTTGTTGAAAAAAAAATTACACAATTGCATACCCAATTATGCTGCAGATAGAATTTATCATATTAAGAAGTAGAATAGAAATCATGACGATACTGGCAAATGAGTAAGATTATCCCTAAGTCGAACATAGCCGGAGTCCCCATTTCTAAATATGACCTGACTGAAACACTTCAGGTGTTTTGTAGCTTTATTGACAATAAAGAGAAGATGAGAATTTGCGTTACGCCCGTTAACAACATTGTTTGGGCCAATCGGGACAAGGAATTGATGAATCTGTACAACACATCTGATATGAACTTGGCGGATGGCGTTCCAGTTGTATGGGCTTCTCGGTTTCTCAACGATCCTGTTGGTGGTAGAGTCACAGGCTTGGATGTTCTTCCAGCGTTTAGTAAAATTTCGGCTCACAGAGGATATACCTCGTTTTACATGGGCGCCAAAGAGGGGGTGGCTGAATTATTGGCGGAAAATCTTTCTAAAAGATATCATGGTTTAAAGATTGCCGGTGTTTACAGCCCGCCATTTGCTAAAAAGTTCACCGACATCGAGAACGAAAAGATCATTGCAATGATCAACTTTGTAAGACCTGATATTCTTTGGGTTAGCCTCACATCGCCCAAGCAGGACTTCTGGATTGCTGAGCATTTTCATAGGCTCAATGTAAGAATCGCAATCGGGGTGGGAGGGGCCTTCGAAGTGTGTTCAGGAGTGATCGATCGGTCACCTCTGTGGATGCAACGAAATGGGCTTGAGTGGTTTTATAGGTTTTCAAAGGAACCAAGGAGATTGTTTCGGAGATATTTTCTTGAAGCCCCGGTATTTTTTTTTCTAATCTTGCAGCAGAAATTTGGTCGTGCGAAAAAAGGAACATTATATAACACAATATGATACCGACTAATCGCAGGCAGAAAATTCTTTGGTGGATGCTTAAAGTTTTCGCACTTAGCGTTCCGCTGTCATCATTTATTAGCATCCGGATCCTAGTATTGGCATCTGTGTTTGGACTATTCACATGCAGCTCTAGTCAAGTACCGCTAAAATTGGCGCGTAATGCATGGGATCTTATGCTGTTCATCGCAACTCTGATATTTGGATTGACTTATACAACTAACCTTAGTGCCGGGGTTCAGGTATTGGAAACAAGCTTTTGCCTCTTTGCACTCCCCTTAGTATTCGCTTTTTGTGTTCCAATGGACACATCCAGAATCAATAAATTGTTCCTAATGTTTTTGTCTGGTCTTGCGATAGGTAGTCTAATTATGATCGGTAGTTCATCCCTTAAATATATCGAGAGTCTTGATATTTCAAAGTTTACATACTACAACCTGACTGACACGTTAGGATTTCAACCAACGTATTTCGCATATTATGTTTCATTCGGTATTTGTTTATTACTATATGGACTCTACACAAACCAATTCAAAATTCCACGATTTATTCTCTTAGTAGGTATTCTTTTTTTGTTTCTTGTTTTAATGCTCACCGCCAGTCGAACTGCCTACCCGGGGTTGCTTTTAATTCTGTCATTTTTTATTCTTAGATATTTCTTTGGTGAATCGGAAAGTTCAACCAAATTGATTGCATTGGTTTCAGTTTTCCTTTTGTTGTCTATGCTTTTTTTTAATCACTTTGATTTAAATACGTCAATGGCTGACGTTGTTGAAGGAACAGATTATTGGGAACGATTTACCCTTTGGGATGCCGCACTTCAGGCAAATCCAAGTCCTTTATTGGGAGTAGGTACTGGCGATTACAAAGCAGTGTTAAACCAGTACTATGTGTCTCAGGGACTGACTCTCTTTGCTGTGGAGAGCTACAATTCCCATAATCAATTTATTCAAATGTATTTTTCAAACGGAATCTTAGGCTTAATAGCACTGTGTATCATTATATGTAGGCCACTCTATTTATCTTTCAAAATCCAAAATCCTTTAGGTATTCTCATTATCTTTCCATTTATTATTTACGGTATTACTGAAGTTTTTTTGGGTCGATTTCAGGGTATCGTTTTTTTTGTGTTTTGTCATCAACTTGTAGTCACACAGTATTATTTGATAAAGCCTAGATTAATTCTAAGCAAAAAAACCACACTAAGTACTTAATCATCGCTTATGCTTTAGTTATGCGTTTTTTCCTTAAACTTATTTTTTTTATCAGTGACATATTTTTTTTAAATCTGGCAATCATACTTTCCTTTGGCCTAAGTAATGGAAGTTATTTAGGTACCGAGGGTAACAATGAATTGTATCTAATTCTATTTAGCAATATTGGCTGGATCTTTTTGGTGCTGGTATCTAATCCTTACAGTTTAAGCAAGGGCTGGTTGGTGTCAAAAATATTTAAGAGTCAGATTGCGTTTTTATTTGTTCATGTCCTTATCATTTTCTCTTTAGTGGTCTTTTTTAAAAAGAGTTTTTCGATTACGCAGATAATTTTGGTTTACTCATTTTTTATTCCACTTTTCTTCGCTTGGAAAGTGCTGATAATTTTCGTTCGGAGACTCTTCCTTAAAGAGATTCCGCTTAGGAATTATATTTTAGTTGGGCGTAACACATTGTCCGAAGAAATTAGAAAGCACTATCTGATAAATTCTCAGGATGGATATCGGTTCAAAGGTTACTTTGACAATGAATCAAATTCTGTGTTAATTTATTCACTTGGAGAATTTTGCAAGAAAAATGAAGTACACGAAATTTTTTATTGTGTTGATAATCCGAGCTCTTCCCAACTGCAACAGTTAGTTAGTTTTGGTTTAGATTCTCTTATCAAGGTTAAACTTATCACGGGTAGTACAAGTGAAAATAAATCCATTCAATTAGCCAAGTTTGATCAAATTCCTGCTTTCGATTTAGCGACATTACCACTAGATGAAACAAGAAATCAATTCGGTAAAAGAATATTTGATTTAATTTTTTCACTGACGTTTAGTATTCTTGTCCTTTCATGGCTTATACCCCTGATAGCCATTCTGATTAAACTCGATTCCAAAGGACCTGTTTTTTTTATTCAGAAAAGGAACGGAAAAAGAAATATTCCATTTGGTTGCTTTAAATTTAGAACAATGGTCATTAATCAGGAGGCCGATTTGAAGCAAGCATCAAAGAATGACAATAGAATTACACGCGTTGGTAAATTCTTAAGGAAGAGTAGTTTTGATGAATTCCCACAGTTTATAAACGTGGTTTTGGGCGATATGTCTATTATTGGACCAAGGCCTCATCCAATTAAATTAAATGAACAATTTGCTGCAAGATTAACCAATATAGTAGCACGTCACTATGTTAAACCAGGTATTACAGGTCTTGCTCAGTGTATGGGATATAGAGGGGAAACAGTAACCTTAGCTGACATGGAAAATAGGGTAAGGCTTGATCGCTACTATATCGAAAACTGGTCTTTTTGGCTGGACATTAAGATTATTTTCTTGACTGTCGTAAGTTTGCTAAGAGGCAGCGAAAAGGCCTACTAATATTTAATCACCGATTCCTATTATCCGATTACTTCTTTATACTGCCATTTCGTTTTTAATTTCATTTCTGGGATTTCCGGTTCTTATTAAAGTATTGAAAAAATGGCAATTATATGACTCAACAGGGGAGCATAAAATTCATTCTGATTTTATCCCTTCAATGGGCGGTGTAGCAATATCCTTAGGAACCATATTTGCGTTGTTGATGTCATTATCACTCAATGATTGGATTGCGGAAAAATATTTTTTTATCTCTATGGCACTTATGTTTATTATTGGGCTTCGAGATGATGTATTAGCATTAACACCTAAACAAAAGTTGTACAGTCAATTTTTGCCTGTTTTGTTACTTGTCTTTTTAGGTCAGGTGACACTAAATTCTGCGTACGGCTTAATAGAGTTGCCTTACATTCCCAATTGGATTATTTGGTTTATCAGTATCCTTACTTTGGTTATCCTAACCAATGCCTATAATCTTATTGATGGGGTGGATGGATTGGCTGGCACAATTGGAATTATAGCGCTAATATTTTTTGGGCTGTGGTTTTTTTCAATCGGAAATTTGACCATTAGTTTGGTAGCGATGACATCTGCGGGGGCTATCTTGGGTTTCCTTTTCTTTAATTGGCAGCCTTCTAAAATTTTTATGGGAGATACAGGGGCATTGATGATTGGATTTCTTCTCGCTTACATGTCAATTCAATTCATTAATATAAATTTTGCTTTGGCGGCTAATCACCCAGCTAAATTTCAAGCCTCCATTTCAACAGCCATCTGTATCGTTATTATTCCGGTATTTGATACCTTGCGTGTCATCATTTTGCGCTTAAGGAAGATGCAATCTCCGTTTAAGGCAGATAAGAATCACTTGCATCATCAATTTTTAAATCTAGGCTTTTCCCACGCTAAAACTGTTCTTTATTTGGGAGCCATTAATCTCTGCTTTATTCTTCTCGCATGGCTATTAAGAAGTCAAAGGGATGAGTTAATTTTGCCTTTAGTTGTTTTAAGCTGTTTGCTAATAAATTACTTCTTAAAGAAGGCACAAAAAAGGTATTCAAATAATGGAAGAAAGAGTTAAATCAATTCAGCAGGAGGTAGAAGCTTTTTTAGGTAAGACTAAGGATGATCTTGAAAACTTTAGGCTCAAGTTCATTAGCAAGAAAGGCCTTCTCACTTCCCTCTTTGAGGATCTTAAATCTGCGGCACCCGAAGAAAAGAAAAAGCTAGGTAAAACCTTGAATGACCTTAAGCAATTGGCTGAAGTCAAATTTAAATCCTTTCAAGAAAAAATAGAATCCTCGACTTCGCAAGAGCAAAGCGCGGTTGACCTCTCTCTTCCCACCATTCCGAATAAAACAGGAACCCTACATCCACTGAACCAGACTCGTTATCGTATTATTGAGATCTTTGAGCGGCTGGGGTTCAATGTTTCAGATGGGCCAGAGGTAGAAGACGATTGGCATAACTTCACCGCATTAAATTTTCCGGAAAATCATCCTGCTCGCGAGATGCAAGACACATTTTTTGTGGAAAAGGATCCTGATGTTTTGTTGCGTACACATACGTCCAATGTGCAAATTCGTTTGATGAAGCAGCAAAAGCCTCCTATCCGTTCTATCATGCCGGGGCGAGTCTATCGCAATGAGGCTATCTCTGCTCGTGCCCATTGCTTCTTTCATCAAGTGGAAGGTTTATACGTTGATAAAAATGTTAGTTTCAGAGATTTAAAGCAAACACTTTATCACTTTGCAAAAGAGATGTTTGGATCGGATACAAAGATCAGATTGCGTCCTTCGTTTTTTCCGTTTACTGAGCCGAGCGCAGAGATTGATATTTCTTGCTTGATTTGTCACGGCAAAGGCTGTAATGTATGCAAGTATAGTGGTTGGGTAGAGATTGCCGGCTCGGGTATGGTACACCCTAATGTGCTAAAGAATGTGGATGTTGACCCTGAAGAATTTACTGGTTTTGCGTTTGGTATGGGCATTGAACGAATTACCATGTTGCGATATAGTATCAATGACTTACGATTGTTTTCCGAAAATGATATTCGCTTTTTGAAACAATTTAAGGCGGTTATCTAAAAAGAAGCACCAGACAAGTGATGAACACACGTGGTTTTAATTGTTAATTTTGATACCATTTCAGGAAAAGTTGGTCAGACTTTTGCCTTGAGGATTCTATGAAAAAAGCAATTCTTGTCAAGCTAAACGAAAAGAAGAACGCGCAAATTGAGCTAGATATTGCCCAGTTAGAAAGAAGAAGAAACAGTAACCACTCCTGAAGTAAAAAGGAAAGGATTAAATCTTGAGAACAGCGTCAGCTTTATAAGTGGGCTAAAAAAACTGGTGAAAAAACTAAGAATACGCTTCGGCAAAAATGATTCCAATTAAAACGGTAGCAGTAGTAGGTGCCGGCACCATGGGGCAGGGAATTGGCCAAGTTTGTGCGATGGCAGGATTTCAGACTGTATTGTACGATCTGAACCCAACGCTGTTGCAAAGAGCATTAGCTAACATTGATCAGAATTTAAGTAGCTTGATTACCAAAGGCAAATTATCAGAAGAAGAGAGGCAGAGGATACTCAGTCGGTTCGTTGTTGCCAAAGCGCTAAGCGAGCTAAGGGTTGATCTGGCTATTGAGGCGGTGATAGAGAACTTGGAGGTTAAGCAAAAATTATTTTTAGAGCTGGAAGAAATTAACCAAGGCCGTGCGATTTTAGTTTCCAATACCTCTTCGATTTCAATTACACAAATTGCTTCGATTTTAAAAAACCCAGGCCAATGCGTGGGATTGCATTTCTTCAATCCTGCACCATTAATGAAGCTGGTGGAGGTGGTTGCAGGAATAGCTACCCATGAGGAAGTAATTACGCTAGCGAAAAAATTTGCGATATCGCTCAATAAAACTGTGGTGATGGCAAAAGATTCTCCTGGCTTCATCGTTAACCGTGTGGCGCGGCATTATTATGTAGAGGCGTTAAAATTACTGGAAGAGGGAGTGGCAACTCCCGAGCAGGCAGATGCTCTGCTGCGCTCTGCAGGATTTAAAATGGGACCGTTTGAATTGATGGACTTGATTGGAATGAATGTTAACTTTGCTGTTACTTCATCTCTATTTGCATCGTTTCATTTTGATCCTAAGTTCAGGCCAAGCCGAATTCAAGAACAAAAAGTGATAGCCGGGCAGTTAGGCAGAAAAACAGGAAAAGGATTTTATGACTATGATGTTAAAAAATAATAATAAGGCGACACCCTTCAAGCCCCACGCTTCAGGCTGGCTTGTAGCTTGCGGCTTGAAGGGTGTCACCATTTTTATGTTATTATCTCTAAGTGATGCTGCGAACGCCCAAGCCTCCTTTCCTCCTATAACCATCAACCTAAGTTATCCTCAATTTCAACGTTTAAAATTGGATGGAGGGTATCAGTATATCAATGATGCCGGTCTTCATGGGGTTATTCTTTATCGCGTAGATGAAACCACTTACATCGCTTTTGAACGTCAATGCTCTATTGAGGATGATGTTCCTGTTAGTGTAGATGGCTCGGGGCTTTTTTTGAAAGGATGCGGGTCTACTTATAGTTTTTCAGATGGCTATCCTACCAGTGGTACGGCCACGCGCGCGCTCCTACGATATCGAACGACACTAACAAACCAAACATTAGTGATTACGGACGAGATAGCGTTTTAATTAAGCAGATTCCTCCACCTGCATTTGTTTTTCGTAGAGTTCTTTATACACACCATCATGTGACAACAAACTTTCGTGGGTGCCTTCTTCTACCATAAAACCATCGTTGAGCACTACTATTTTGTTGGCCAGTTTAGCAGAGGAAACTCGGTGAGAAATAATAACCGTAGTCCGGCCCTGCATGATTTTTTTCATGCTATTGAGAATGGTGTTTTCTGTTTTAGTGTCTACAGCTGAGAGTGCGTCATCTAAAATTAAAATTTTAGGTTCACGTGCTACTGCCCTTGCAATGGATACGCGTTGCTTTTGCCCACCTGATAGCGTGATTCCTCGTTCGCCCACGCGCGTGGCAAAAGTATTGGGAAAACCCATGATGTTGTCATAAACATCGGCATCTTTGGCCGCTTGAATTACTTTTTCTTCGCTTGAGCTCTTTAATCCAAAAGCGATATTGTTAAATATGGTATCACTAAAAAGAAAAACATCCTGCGGGACAACGCCCATCTGGCTGCGCAGGGTTACCAGTTCGTAATGCTTTATGGGAATGTTATCAATGCGTACTTCACCATTGGTAACATCATATAGTCGTGAGATTAAATTTGAAACTGTACTCTTACCGGATCCGGTTGTTCCAATAATCGCCAGTGACTCTCCTGGATTAATGCTGAAGGAAATGTTTTTCAGTGCGTTAATGCCGGTGTCAGGGTAAGTGAATGAGACTTTTTCAAACTCAATTTTGCCTTGAAGCTCTCGTTTCAACTCTTTCTCAGAGACAATATCCGTTTTGGTTTGCAAAAATTCGTTGATGCGCCTCTGAGAAGCTTCAGCGCGTTGTACTAAGCTGCTCGTCCAACCAAGTGATGTAACCGGCCATGTGAGTAGATTCACATAAATGATAAACTCTGCAATGTTGCCAAAGGTGAGAGAGCCGTTGATTACTTCTACGCTTCCCGCATAAACTGTAAATACTGTGCTTAGCCCGATTAATCCCATAATCAGTGGAAAAAACAAGGATTGTACGCGGGTGAGTTTGAGTGATTGTTTTTTATACTCATTGCTCTCATTGGTAAAATTTTTCACCGATTCATTTTCGCGGGTAAAGGATTTGATAACCCGAATTCCTGAAAAGGCCTCTTGCACAAAAGTGCTTAGGCGTGATTGACTTTTTTGAATCAGCTCCGAACGATGTTCAATAATATTATTCACATAAAAGATACTGATCGATAACACAGGAAGCGGCAAGAGCGCATACCAGGTTAGCTTTACGCTGATGCTGAACATGACAGGAATTAGCATGAGGAATAGCGTAATCAGGGTAAGCCCATACATAATAGATGGCCCTAGGTACATTCGTACACGGCTTACATCTTCACTGATACGATTCATCAAATCACCTGTGTTATTTCTGCGATAAAAGCTTAGTGGTAATTGTTGATAATGTTCAAAAATCTCGTTCTTTAAATCAAACTCAATGAGGCGACTCATTACAATTAACGTTTGGCGAACCAGGTAAAGGAAAAATCCCCGAAGCAAAGCCATCGCCAAAATCAGCAAGGCGTAAATTAGAATCCCCTTGGCGAAAACGTTAAAAAAATTCTGCTGTGAAGTGCTATTGTCAAACGCCCGGTAGATACGAATGTTATCTACTACCAAATCTATGGAGTGCCGCACCATTTGGGCAGGCAAAATCTGAAACGCATTGGAGATGATCACATAAACAAGGCCGAGAATGAGCAGGCGTTTGTATTTGAAAAGGTATTTGTTGAGATAACGAAGTTCTTTCATCTTCTAATGATTTCAATAGCCATTGCTCGATTGGTCGATTCTAAAACGAAAGGTAGGGGATTTGGTTCATTTTTTTCGCCCGGTCGCGCCATGAGCCTAATACCATAGTATCATTCTCTTTAAAAATTTAAAATTATTATTAAAAGTTTCGGATTGATCGATGTAATTTGCGCCTCAATTAAGACGTTCTCATTCGCATGCTCAACAGACGCACCATTCGCATTAAAATCATGCAGAGCCTTTTTGCTTTCGAGCAATGCAAGGAAGCAGATTACCAACTCGCTCTCGATTCAGTGGAGGAGCGATTTCTGCCCGACCTAAACAGTATGGAGGTGCAAGACAAAGCACTCCTTAAGAGCCAGAAGAGAATTGCTATCCAACATTTTGAACTTACTTTTAAAGGAAAAGAGGGAAGGGTTGAGGTAGAAAAAAAAATTGCCAAGGCAGTAAACGATGCGTTGGATTTATACAGTAATCAAGTAAAAAAGGATCAGCTATTTTTAGGCAAGAGCATCCTTGCCGAAATACAAAAACTCACCGACATTTATTGCAATGTGCTTGGGTTAATCATTGCGTTGGCAGAAACGGCCGCTTCAGATAAAAAAGCAATCCATACCAACCTCATCGGTCAACCTATTGTCAGAGCTTTGGCTGAAAACAATGAACTGATAAAAGAGTTGCTTCGTAGTGGCAGTTGGAACAACCAAATGGATAAAGTGAGAGAATGGTTCCGCGATATTTTGAAAGAGGATGCGGAGTATTTGAAATTCATTGCGACAAAGGATCATGCAGGAGAAGAACAAAAAGCATTTGCAAAGCACCTCGTTCGTAAGGTGATTTTAGCAAATAATGCTATCAACGATTATTTTGATGAGCAAGATATCCGCTGGGCAGAAGATAAAGACATCATCAAGAGCTTAGTGGATAAAACCATCAAATCATTTAAAGATGGGAAGATAGAGTTACAAAAAGTATCACTCGATTGGGAAGATGACAAGAGCTTCATCGAAAAACTTTTTAAGAATACCATTGAATTGGATGAGCAGTATAAAGAACTGATTGCCAACAATACCAAGAACTGGGAGGTAGATCGGTTGCCGCTCACGGATCGGGTAATATTGGAAATGGCTATAGCTGAAATGGTGCATTTCCCTAACATCCCTGTAAAGGTGACTATTAACGAATACATTGAGCTGGCCAAGGAATACAGCACTCCCAAAAGCCGCCAATTTATTAATGGTATTTTGGATGTGATGTCAAAAAAAATGAAGGAAGCAGGCACAATGAAGAAAAGTGGACGGGGTTTGCTGGACAATAAGTAGCTTTTGACAAAGCCGTGGTATAGTTCCCTATTGCCAAATTACCGATTATCGAGTATGATACCAATAGCTAACATCATTATCCAGTTGAAAAAACCATTATCTTTACAATTCCAGACATTCAGAAACCATGAGTAAAAAAGGAAGTAATGCACTAATGGCTTTTTTAGCAGGTGCAGCAGCAGGGGCGATAATCGGTATGCTGTATGCCCCCGATAAGGGTTCTAACACCCGTGAAAAGCTTTCATTTCGTCTGGATAAATACAAAAAGGTATTAGAGGACTTTCTGGCGGATCTTGTTTCCGGTAAAGAAACTCCTCTTACGACCGAGGCGAAATCTCAAGGCAAAAAGGTGGTTTCTGAGGCACAAGATAAAGCCCAACGCTTGTTAGATGATGTGGATGAGCTGTTGGAGCAGATCAGGGGCAGTAAAAGGGACAGTTAATAATTCAATGTCGTTAAGTTAAGCTCAATCCCCTTCCTCTCCTCGGGAGAGGATTAGAGGTGAGGCAATCAAAATGAGGCTTAACTTAACGACATTGGTTAATGATTTGTTAATCTGTTCCTCTCTTTTGGAATAGATCGTAGGTATAAATAATTTTGTAAACGAAAAGGTCAATATTAAATTAACTGATTATGAAAACGATAAGATTAATAGGAGCGATTGCACTAGTAACCTTTGCCATGAGTTGCAAAGATCGGGCATCCGAAAAAAGAATTGCTGAATTAGAAAGCAGGCTTTCTCAGATGGAAGGCAATAAAGCAGCAGCTGTAACTCCAGCCGCTGCTACTCCGGCAGAGGTAACTCCAGCGGTAGAAGAGAAGCCGGAAGGGCCACTGCCTACCGTTGAATTTAATACGACAGACCATGATTTTGGCACCGTAGAGGAAGGCAAAAAAGTATCCTTCACCTATAAAGTGAAGAATACAGGCCAGGCACCATTAATCATTCAGAATGCTCAGGCATCGTGTGGTTGCACAGTACCCGATTGGACTAAAACTCCAATCCCAGTTGGGGGCGAAGGGTTTGTTAAAGCAGAATTTGACACCAAAGGAAAAGTAGGAGTTAATAACAAGACCGTAACCGTAACTGCCAATACTTGGCCGAAAGCCACCGTGCTAAAATTTAAAGCAATGGTGGCAGCAAAGCCGGATGGTGCGAATGGCCCAACGGTAAAGTAATCGTTATAAGACTCTGTGGGGAGAGTTTAACAATATTCGAGAATCAATTTTAGAGCTCAGATAAAACATCCCTTGCCATTTGGTTAGGGATGTTTGCTTTTAAGAGATAACTTGCGGCCTTTAATCTAAATCTATTTATGCATTTCATTTTATTACAAGCTCAACAATCGTGGATTAGCTTTTTACCATTAGTAGGTGTGTTGGTGGTGTTTTATTTTTTCATGATTCGCCCTCAACAAAAGAAGGCCAAAGACCAGAAAAAATTCACAGAGGAAATTACGAAGGGTGATTTAGTAGTTACCATTGGGGGAATTCATGCTCGCATTGCTGAAATTGAAGGTGACACCTTTATTATTGAAGTAGAGCGCGGGGCGCGGATTAAAATCTCTAAGTCTGCTGTTTCAATGGAGTCGACAAGAGCAGCAGCCGGTAAAAAATAATATTCCTCTTTCTTGAAAGGGAAATAGTACTACTTAGTTTAGGCAACTTTTATATTGAAAAATGCCTTATCATGAGCAGATTCATGTCTTTTAAACTAATGGCGTAGTATGAACTTGCTCCAAGCCATCGTCAATCTGTTTCGTTTCGACCGGGCAAACTGGAAGGCAGTCTTCTTGTGTTTTTTGACAGCCATGGTGTTTTGGCTTTTCAATGCTTTTAATAAAAACTACGCCACCAACGTTAAGTTTCCTCTTCATTTCGAATACAATCACGAATTTTTTGTGCCTGTGAAGGCGTTACCTAGCCAAGTCAACATCAATGTGACGGGCAATGGATGGGATTTATTTCGCAACCATCTGGGCTTAAAAATTCCTGAACTAAGCATTACACTCGAGCGGCCATTAGAAATAAAGAAAATTGTTGGTGCCTCCTTGCCTCCATTGTTTAGTCCGCAAGTAGGTAAGCTGCATATCAATTATATTGTAACCGATACCTTGCGAATTCAACTAGATGAAAAAGATGCACATCGTTTTAAAGTAGTCATTGATTTAAAAAGCATCTCTTTTCGCGAGGGATTTGGGAGAACTAGTCCTATTGTTATTTTACCTGATTCGGTGGAATTAGAAGGACCCAAGAGCACACTCCACGAAATGGATTCTATTTTGATCTCACCATCGGTAAGCCGCCTCGATCAGAATTTTAATGAGGATATTGAAGTCCCTCTAAAAGAACATAGCATCAAGCGCAATCCTCCTTTGGTAAAAGTAATGTTTGAAGTAGGGCCAGTAGTAGTTGTGAAGAAGAAACTCAAGTTGATAGTGAAGAATAGTCTGGCAGTGGGAGCCTTAAAAATATTCCCAGATAGTATCGAAGGATCATTTCGGATTCCTGTCAAACGTGTAGAAGAGTTCAATTTATTGATAAAAGAGATGAATGCTGAAGTAGATGGACGAAGTTTCAAAAATCAAAATGAAGTCTTGCCAAGAGTTAAGAAAGCGTCTAATTATATGGAGGTAATTCGGTTGGACTCGATCAGAAAATAGGCAGCCTCTCCAGCGATAACTGCAAATAGATGCTGCATGTCGAATTCTTGATTCGTTTAGTTTTCACATTTATTAAATAGACGGCCATGAACATCCAGTCCTTACTATCTTTTCCAGTAGCCCTCATAATGTTTTGTTTAAATTGCCTGCTCAAAATAGAAATTCTGTCTAAATAAAAGTAATGCAGAATTATTTTGAATGCTGCCCTAAGTTCATGACAAAGCTCCCTTTCCAAATCGGTATCACAGGCGGCATTGGCTCTGGCAAAAGCTTGGTTTGTAAGATATTCAGATGCCTTGGCGTACCTATTTATGATGCCGACAGCCGAGCGAAAAGTATTATGACCACTGATGGAATACTAGTCGAACAAATTAGAACAGAATTCGGAACTTTGTCATATGGTGAGAAGGGGGAACTTAATCGAGCCTATTTAAGTGAAATGGTTTTTAACGATCCAACGAAACTAAAAAAGCTAAATGAACTCGTTCATCCGCGTGTTGGTTTAGATGGAGATAAGTGGATGAAAGAGCAAAATGGTCATCAATATGTAATTCGAGAGGCGGCTTTATTGTTTGAGTCTGGTTCGTATAAGAAGATGGATAAGGTCATTGTCGTTGCAGCACCAGAACCACTAAGAGTGAAGAGGGTTTTGCTCCGCGACATGCAACGAACGAACGAAGAAGTAGTAAAGATTATACAAAGTCAGATGAGCGAAGGAGAGAAAGCAAGAAGAGCTGATTTTGTGTTGAATAATGACGAATCCGAATTGCTTATTCCTCAGGTATTGAGATTGCATCAACAGTTTTTGAAATTGAATTAAAATATTTTTTAAGCGGGCATGAAAAAAACGTTAATTACCACCATCGTAATTGTTGCGGTTATTTTTTTATTGGCACTTCCAAAACTTAAATTGTTTAGCGATAAGAAAGCTGAGACCAGTACTGCGGGATCAGCCGGGAAACCTCAACTGATGGTAGAAGCGTTGACAATAAAATCAAGCCAGCTGGACAATAAATTAGTTGTGACTGGTTCTGTTCTGCCAAATGAGTCACTCGAATTGAAAAGTGAGTCTTCGGGTAAGATCACCCACCTTTTTTTTCAAGAAGGAAAGCCTGTTATAAAAGGAAGTGTATTGTTAGAAATCAACAATGAAGAAATTCAGGCGCTGCTTCAAAAGCAAAAATTTAATAAAAAATTAAACGAAGACAATGAATTTCGTCAGCGCAAATTATTAGAGAAGGACGCAATCAGCCAGGAAGAATATGACAACGCCCTTAACCGACTCAATACCACATCAGCAGATATAAATCTACTAGAGGCGCAACTTGAAAAGACCAGAATAAAGGCACCTTTTGATGGCGTGATTGGATTGCGCTATGTGAGTGAAGGTGCTTATATTTCTCCCGCCAATATTGTCGCTACGTTATACAGTATTTCACCTGTCAAAATTGAATTTGCGGTGCCTGCACGATACAGTGCCCAAGTGAAACAAGGAGAAAAAATATTTTTCAGGATAGAAAATGACTTAACAGTTTATAAGGGGGAGGTTTATGCAGTGGAACCACGCATTGACCCGGATACCCGCACGTTAAAAATGAGGGCATTGTCTGATAACAAGAGTGGGCGCTTGTTACCAGGGCAGTTTGTAAAAGTTGAATTAGTCTTGCAGTCCAATAATAGTGCTGTATTGGTTCCCACGGAAGCTGTAATTCCTGATCAAGGAGGGAAAAAGGTATATATCGCCAGTGCAGGCAAAGCAAAAGAGGTTAAAATTGAAACAGGCATTCGAACAGAAAATTCGCTTGAGGTGTTGTTTGGTTTGAAAGTAGGAGACACCGTATTAACTACTGGCATTCTTCAATTGCGCCAAGGATTGGATATTAAAATTATAAAAATTGATTCGGTTACAATTAACTAATTGAACCTCTGACTAATTATTTATGGCTCGCCTTTCCATTGTAAGTATTGACCGTCCGGTCTTAGCAATCGTGATGTCGCTGGTGATTATTTTATTTGGCGTCATAGGGTTTTCTTTTTTGGGAGTTCGTGAGTTTCCCAGCGTTGACCCGCCCGTAGTTACGGTCTCTACTTCTTATGTTGGAGCAAACGCAGATGTCATCGAATCACAAATTACAGAGCCGTTAGAAGATGCGGTAAATGGAGTGCAGGGCATTCGTACATTAACTTCCATTAGTCGT
>JAYVPS010000243.1:0-3963 GCA_043757225.1 Cytophagales bacterium
GTTATACTGCTTGTTGAACTCTCCCCATTGCCCACACACAACGTCAACAAGTGCTAAGATGGTGTATGTGCTGTTATTGCCAGTAAATATTTCACTTCAATTCATTAATTACTGCTTTGTCGCAAGCGTCACTCACTGATTGTTAAAGCTGGTCGCCTGACCAACTTTTTACACTAAGAATAGCACAGAGCTGCGCAAACCAAGTAGCACGGTCAGGCGACCCACTACTTAGATCCAGTGGTGCGGTGAAAACACCGACAACAAGCAAAATGAAAGATGGCACTGCGCAGGGAGACTCGCCACGTAAGGAACAAGAGATGATGACTGCCGAAGAGGTAGCGCAGCATATTTACAAGGCAGTAGTAAACCGCAAACGCGATTTGGTACTAACCGCAAAAGGGAGACTCGCTATTTTTCTTAACAAATGGATGCCTGGGTTAACGGATAAATTGGTCTACAATGAATTGGCTAAAGAACCTGATTCACCTTTGAAGTAATTATTCTAACAATGTGCTATTTATTTAGCTAGACTAATTTGATGCTGTCGGCTTTATTACTGCTTTAACTAACCTGTAGTTTTCAATGCTCTCCTTTGGTCAGGAAATAGCTTTAAGAAAAGTTAACTCAATAGTGAGCCAATTGTTAGTCCGTATGATTTCGTAAAACTTCATTTGGTTGGCTTGTTTAGCGCAACCATTATTTCTCTAAAGCTTTCCAGCCCTGCTTTCAAGTTTTCAATTATGTTTTCGGCAATCACATCTGGGTCGGGTAAATTATCGAGGTCGGCAAGGGATTTATCTTTTAACCAGGTGATGTCAAGCGAGGTCTTATCTCTGGCTACGATTTCTGCATAGGTAAATTTTCTCCAGCGTCCTTCCGGATTCTTCTCGGCATTGAAAATTTCCTTTCTCTTGTGCCTGTTCTCTGGTTTGTAACAAGCGATAAAATCTTTCAATACATCAATGCTCAGTGGATTTTTCTTCAGCGTGTGATGGATGTTGGTTCGATAGTCATACACCCAAACTTCCTTCGTCCACGGATTCTTGCTGGCGGGTTTGTTGTCAAAAAAAATCACATTCGCTTTTACACCATGCGCGTAAAAAATTCCGGTAGGCAAGCGTAAAATGGTGTGTAAATCGGATGTCCCTAATAATTTCTTACGCACGGTTTCACCGGCACCGCCTTCAAACAATACATTGTCTGGAACAACAACCGCTGCCTGCCCTGTGGTTTTGAGCATGGTGCGTATGTGCTGGACAAAATTTAATTGCTTGTTACTTGTGGTTGCCCAAAAATCCTGACGGTTGTAGGTAAGGTCATCTTTTTCCAGTTCTCCTTCTTCGTTGGTAAAGGTTTGCGAACTCTTTTTGCCAAACGGTGGATTGGCTAATACATAATCATACGTCTGTGGTGAAGCAGCAATCAAGGCATCGGCAGGGGAAATAAAGTTATCGCTTTCGATGTCTCCAATGTTGTGCAGAAATAAATTCATTAACGCCAGCCTTCTTGTTCCGGCCACAATCTCATTTCCAAAAAATGTAGAGTGTTTTATAAATTTATTCTGTGCTTTATCAAGTTTGTTATTCTCTACCAGATAATCATAGGCAGCCAGAAAGAAACCACCTGTTCCACAACTTGGGTCGGCAATGGTTTTGTTGGGTTGGGGCTGAACGCATTCTACCATGGCGCGAATGAGTGGGCGCGGTGTAAAGTATTGACCTGCTCCGCTTTTTACATCCTGTGCATTTTGCTCTAACAGTTTTTCATAAATATCTCCTTTCACATCAGCACCCATTACCAGCCATTGTTCACTGTTAATCATGTCGATGATTTTAGCCAGCATGGCAGGGTCTTGAATTTTATTCTGACTCTTGGTAAAAATCTGACCTAAAATTCCTTTGGCTGTGCTCAACTCGCGAAGCAACGTGGCGTAATGTAGTTACAGTTCTGCACCTTTCTTGTTGGTTAAACTTTCCCAGTTGTATTCCTTAGGGATGGGCAACTTCCGGTTGTGTGGTGGCTTGCTGTATTCATCAGCCATTTTCAGGAACAACAAATAGGTGAGTTGTTCCAAATAATCTCCGTAACCTACACCGACATCACGAAGGGGATTACAAAAACTCCAGACTTTACTTACGATGGATGCGGTGGTCATGTGTTATTGTTTTTTATCCATACAACACTTTTTATACTTTTTACCGCTGCCACACGGACAAGGGTCGTTTCTTCCTATTTTTTCGGAGATTATGGGTTGCTGGGTAAAATAAAAATCATCTCTATCATCATCAATACCCTCCTTATATCCAGCCCATGTGGTTAAAACATCATCATACAAATTAAAAACAGTCTGGATATCTTTCTTGCGGTCAATCCTATTCTCTTCACTAAATGCCTTTGCTACATCGTTAAAGTTGCCGGCTATTCCAATGGAGACAAAGCCCTTTTCAAAGAGATTTTCAATTAGTGGTTGTAGCTCTGGCATTTTGCAGTCCAAGGCATCACAAATAGTTAACCCAAGAAAATCCGAATCGATTAAGTTGTCTTCATCCTTTGCATCAGCGAATCTGCGGAATACTTCCTGGTATATGGCCAGCACTTCCGCTCGCTTTTCGGGGTGGTGAAGCACCATTTGGCAGAGCGCAGATGATACCAACGATTTTGAATAAGTATCTACTCCCGGCTTTAAAAGGAATTGTTTAAGTGGTGTGGTGTCTGACAACCCCAGGGTATAAATACATTGCCACAGGGTAACTGTAATGTGGTCGCCAAACCAAAAGTGTAAAAAATCAGAATCTCCTTCCAAAAATGTGAGCAACCTTTTAAGACTTTCATCAGCTCGTATTTCTTTCAGCAGGAAGAAGGCATGCAGCGCGAACGAGTGGGTTTCTTCCGTATGCTCAAGGCTTTTAAAATATCCATAGCGGTTAACTGCATCCTGTAAAATGCGCTCTAAATCCTCTGCGAGCGTTTGGCGTGGGAGTGCAATAATTTCGCGGAGCATTTCGTGCGGTATGTGCATGTCATGCTGATACAGGTTGTGTATCTGCGGATGATTAAATTGTAGAACTGGATAATCACTACTTTCAGAAATGACTTTGTTTATCACTGGTGTTATTCGGTTTCTATTTTCTTCCTCAAAACGCACTTGTGCATTTTTTAACCGCAAGGACCATAAAAAAACCTCAGCCTGTTCTGTATCTGTATGTTCGGGAGCAATTTCAGTAAGAAGTGCCAACCTGTTTTCTGCCAGTTCAAGATTATCGATGGCAGCAAAGTATCGGATTACCGTTTTTAAATAAGCGGTAACTTCAGTAAGGTGAAACAAATCTCTCTCAGGATATAAACTTTTCAATTCAAAATCATGACCTAACAGCGCGGGCACTTTTTCAAAGTCCTGTTTCCCAATATAGGCATGTGCCATGTTTAATCGCGCAAACAGGTAGTCGGGGTGTTCCTTCAGTGTCCAGTTATTTACTTCAACCGCTTTTTCATAGTTTCCCTGTGCGTGAAAAGCTACCGACAAGTAATTTTTTAACTGAGGCACAGTGGGGTACTTCTCAATCAGTTGATGGAGATGGTCAATCATCTTTGGACTTGACCCTTTCTTACTTTTAACAGCCAATGTTTCCAATTGCTTTTCCAGCTCGGGCGGAATGCTGTACCGTTTATTTTGAAAAGATGGGTCGGTGGTAATGTGGTAACCGTGTTTAATAAATTGTTCGCTCATTTGTCTTTAACTGTGATTTGTTTGATTACTTGATAACTATGATTTCTACTTTCGCTTAGGCTTCATTACTCTTTTAAATTGCAAACTTTGACTGCCAAAGTTAATAAGCAAACCAATTTGCATATTGTAAGCCTCCAAATAATTAGGGTTCACTCAAAAAGTCGCCAACTCCAATTTTTTCAAAAAAATTGACCTGAAAAGCCTTTCCCATTTTTGAATAAAGTTAAACACAAAAG
>JAYVPS010000244.1:0-14805 GCA_043757225.1 Cytophagales bacterium
AAAACCTAAAAACCATGCGGGTTGTCCATCATTTCGACATCAAAAATTAACAAGGATATATCTTTGGATTTAATCACAGAATCTCTGCGGAGAAGTAAACGAAATCACAATCAATAACCACACTGGAAATTGGTATATCCTTAATGTAGTGAATACATTTGTGATTAACAGGAAGAGCCGTGTGAAGGGAGACTTTCAAGCACGGTTCCGTGAGAACCTAAGGGTGAAACTCCCTTGGGTGACTCGACTAGCGCCAATTTGCAAAAAAATTAGACCTATGGATAAATTAACATTTGACTGGACACTTAAGGACTTAACTGCAAGAACTTTTCTTATTGGTTTTAACAAACGACCCGTTGGGCAACTAAGCTTCAACGACATGTGGACATTTAACGCCTCCTACGAGACAGGTGGTTCTGCAATTCGGTTTGTGGAGACTGGATTCTTTCGGCAACGCTTATCTGTAAAAAGACAGCAAAAGGAAATTGGGACAACAGATTTAAAGTTTTTTGGTACAACGACTTTTACTCTTGAAGACCGAAGAGTTTTCTCCTTGACGACAAATATTTTTGGACGAAATCTGAAATGGAGGAACGAACAAGGCGACATTGTCGTAGAACTCAATCAGCCGACATTGCGGGACTTGGGACGAGGAACTATTTTGACAGACGCTAAGCTAGACAAAGAAGCGACTGACCTCCTATCTGCAAGCGGACTTTACATAAGCAACTTGACAAGTAAAAGAATTGGACGTTTTATACCAATATTATTAATTCTCATGGGCGGACTCAAATTGTTTTGAAGAACATTTGAGTAAAGCAAACTGGCCATAATAATTTTTTCACAAACCCATTTTAAAAAATGATCATGGCACTTTAGTATTCTACGATAAGAACAAAAATCCGGAGGTTACTCTTTTTTTCCATAGGCGCTATAGCCTGTAGGATAATTACTATCTTCAAGCCATAACATCCTTGCTCCTTTTATACAAGAGAAATAGGCATTGTAGGTTTTTGGTTTCCCTTCAAGATCAGAAAAATGTATTTGCCAGTTGTTGGGCAGCGATAGCTTGCCATTTGATTTAGCGCTTTGAAATTTAATATTACCTACCATGCCACTGGCCACGCCAATTTCCCAATGATAGGTATCACCTGAAAATATAAACATCTCATTGGATGAATGTGTATCAGCGCCTGCATCGGCACCCGTGTAAGCATTTACATATTGAGTCATGCCCGAAAAGTTGTTCGTCCATTTTCCGTTGAGGTCGGCAGCGCCAACAGCGAATTTATTATACCCAACCATGTTTTCAACCTTCTCCCAACCAAATGTATCCTGATGATAAGCGCCAAACTCCTGTTCAAAAGTTTTTTTATCTGGCGTTATAAATTCCATGTACTTGCCACTGCCATTCGAATAATTCATCTTAAACAAAACGACATGAACTGATTTATTCGATATTTTCTCTACAGCATCAGCTTCTGCAAATTCTATAGTTTGCCAACCTGATATAGGTTTAAATTCAAAATTGCTGGCGGTACTATATTTAGGAGCAACCAAAACATCCCATGCATTTTTTAATCCATCCAACACAACGGAGTTGTAAACATCTGCACTTTTATTGGGATAGTGAATTAAAACTTTTGTATTCCCTTTCACAACCTGCACCCACTCTGCTTGTTCGGTGGTTGTCCATCCATCATCAAAGTTTGTGGTGTTGAAGGCGAAAGCACTTTTTATTGCAGACGATGTTACAGGAGGTTTTTTAGTTTCCGGTGTTGTTAACTGACCAGCAGGAAGTTCTATCACGGGATGGTTCGTGGAAATAGGTGAATAGTAGTAAGCATTGCTAAAGAGTTTGTTGCTGCTAAAAGGGCCTTCACGTTTTGTAGCTGCGCCTGCTTGCAATACAAGACTCCATTCCTGAATACCGGAGAAATAATGTCTGGTAAATTGGTACGTTAGTTTTTCGAGTGCAATGTTTTGTGTGGTTAATAATTTGCCCCATTTGTCAGTATTGTCTTTTTTGGTCCAGGCTTCCAGTGCACTTTTTTGCGGATTGATGGTGAGGTTGTTGCCACTGATCTGATAGATTCCGTTTTCTTTTCCTAAGAGAAGTTTGTCCATTAACGGATCGAAAGTTTTTGTAATAAAAGTATAGGTGCCATTTTCATTAAGAGTATACTGTCGGATAATGTAGTTCATAATGCCATTGTTCATTCTGAAATTAGACTGGTCACTTGAGCGCATTGTCCATGTGCCAAGAATGGATTGGTTGTCGCTGGTATTATTAGCAGTTTGGGAAGTCGCTTCCACTTTTTTGAGATCAACAGACGCTATAAAATTTTTAATCTCAGATTGATAATCTTCCGTGTTCGTTAAAATAACAATACTCATACAACGCCCCTGACTACTCGCGGTGACCAGCATAGCTACCGATTGCCCACTGCTGAATTGAAATGGAGCAACACCACTTTGAATATCCCAACCATTCTCAGTAACCGCAGGTTGCAGTTCTGGTTTTGTTGTTGGCTTATATTGCTTTACAATCAGTTCTTGCCATTCGCTTTCAAAGTCGGCTTGCAAACCTCCTTTGCTGGTGGTGCTTGCATAAATTCCAATCTGACAGTAAGTACCTTTTTTGTTATCCGTAATGACCAGGCTTACTACACTATTGGTGCTACTGTTTTTCTTCCAGCCCGTGGGTATCGTATACGTAGCGATGTCGAACGTTTCTTTCGGTTGGCCAAGTAAATTAGTTGCAGAAAGAAAGAGGCTGAGGCTAAATAGGTATTTCATATTTTAGTATTGAATGCTGAAGAAAGGACGCAGTTAATCTTTTATGATTTTGATATTGCTAATATAGTATTTGTCATTTTCACCCGAGTTGCCCGTTTCAAGAAATGACATTGCATTAAATAGAAGTGCTGCGGGAATTGCCTTCTCGTATTCGGCAATTTTAGTTTTGTCAATAAATATCTGCAGGGTTTCTCCAATCTTTTTGATAGTGACCATGATGTGATTATTTTTTTTGTCATTGGAAAAACCGGGAGCCATCAGCCATTTCGTACTGTTGAAATAACCGGGCGGTGAAGGGAAATTTCCTTCCACCGTTGCTTCTCCATCTTTGCCGTCAAAGCCTGGGCGCAGTTTCAGTTTTAAATATGATTCCGCATTGCCGGGCGATGTTTCTTTCGACAGTTGAAAAGTTAACCCTTTAGCTCCCCATGTGAAATTTTGAGAAGCTACCAGTTCATAGCTTAGCGTGAAATTTTGGGGTAAAGGGTTTTTTAATTGACTGGGCGTTAGTTCATAATTGCCGGAGGCCCAGTTGCCTTCTAAACCATCAAGCTTTATAACTGTACTTGACAATCCATCAGCACCCAATTTGGCTTTCCACCCAATTGGCTTTGTGCCAATGCCTGTGGTTGAAAAATCTTCGAAGTAGTGAATGTTTTTATCGGTTGCATTATTTTTATTGGCGGCCGATGCTTCACTAACCACAACGGCTTCTTTGTAGGATGGCGAACGAAGTGGTTTATAAGGTTGCCCTTTTACTTTCTCCGGATCAAAGAAAAAGTTATATACATAATCAAAATTAAAATTGTTGATGATAGATTCATGCTGATGTTTTTCCATAGGTTGATTAATCTGGCAAGTCCAGTACATATAAATCCACTGTGGTTTATCTGTTTTACAAAGTGCCTGAACAGCCGCGTCAACTTTATATACTGGATTTGTTTTTTTTATAGGAGGGCTCTGCTCCTCCACTTTGTTCCCCGCAAAAATATCATACCCGTTAGTCAGGTCAATTAATTCAAAGCCCGTGTTATGCAGGTAAGCTGGTTCATTGATACGGCTCTTATATTTTTCCCTCAATTTTACGAGGGTAATTTTGGCTTTCTCAATTTTATCCATTTCTGATTTTGTATTGAAGTCAATATCCTTTTGGTTTCCCTGCGCTTTCTCAAAAATCTTTTTCTTTTCAATTTCCCAATGTACCGGAATTACTTCTTCTGCAATGCGAAGCACTTCACCCATTGTTACCTGAATAAAAGGAAGTTTATGGTCTTTGCTCAAAATCACAACATTCATTTGTTGATAGCCGCTAGCTTCAGGAATCACCATGTTGATATACTTTCCAATGACCGGGTGTTTAGAAAGACCGTAAAGCTTAGTATCCTTGTACTCCTCGGATCTTTGATCTTTTAACAAGTCTTCATCCATACCCGGGATGGTGAAATACTGCTGTTTGTTTGTTGTCAGACCTCTGATGGCGTATGGGGGAACTTGATTAGCCTTTATGCTCCAAGGTATCGTGTGATCCGTTGCAGGTACCAGCTTGTGGCTACTATTGTATTTGAGAAAAATATATGTTTTTGCAGAAGCTCCATAGCTCTGCGGCAGAGAGGCGTCATCTTGATTATACAAACCTAATTTTTCAGAAACAACTTTTTTTACATCACCCAACCCGCCCTTGGGAATATAGCTGGCTTGTATCCAGTTTGCAATTGAATCACCGATGGAAAGCTGGGCTGCAGAATAAATTTTGGCATCCACCTTTAGTGACTCTTTAACGCCTTTAAAGTTGTACACTTTTATCCAGCCCAGCACACTATCTTGATATACTTGGCGGGGGACTTCCTGGGCAAGAGTAACACTACTCCAGAACATCGATGAGCAAAAAAGCAAAAGAATATTTTTTTTCATATCCATGATTATTACTTAACCCTCAGTCCCGAAAATTCACTGCTGACTTTTCCGCTGTATCCACTATTTACACCCACTCTGTTATCAGCGCTGATGGATGCACCGGCTGCTACTTTTGGTGCCTCCAACTGTAGATTGCCGCCATTTGCAATTTCGTTGATAAGACCTGTTGTTTCATCACCACTGGTATCAAAGTCTGATTTTATACTGGCACTCATATCCAACGAAGCTTTATCCTTTACATAGAAATCACTGATGCCTTCTGGGCCCAACTCCAGCCCAACGCCCAGTTCACCTTTTAATGAAACATCAACAGGAGCAGCATCGGTAATGGCTTTAGGCAGTAAGGATAATGAATTGGCGACACCCAGTTCAACACTTCCTTTCGTGAAACCATTAGCATCAAATTCTCCGTTAACCGATACATCGATTCCTTTGATTTCTTTTCCAATGCTTATTTTCCCCGATTCAAAATTTCCATTCTCATCTCTCTTGCCCGACACAGTAATATCAACCGCTTTAATGGTTACGCCTACAGAAGCTTCTGTAATTCGGTCGGCATTAAAATCCTCAGTCCATGAAGCCTTCACTGGCAAATAGGTAGGATTAAAGACTGTAATCATTTCGTTGCACCGAATTGTAATTTGACCAGTGAGAGGAACATATAAACTGGATGACGTTTTACAATTTATCTTATCATAATCCGGCAGTTTCTTTTTAGATTTTTTCTTCTCCTCTTGTTCAGGCACACAATCGGTAAGATTATAGAACTCATGTTTTAACTCAGACAGTTTACGAACAAAGTCACGCTTTATTTCAAGAGCACCTTTTAATGCTACTCCACTCGTTGGGGCAATTGCGGTTACATAGTTATATTGATTATATGCATCGGTAGCCCATTGACGAACATGAGCATCTCTGTAACTTAAATTCAGATCATTAATAAACTTTAAATGCTTGGTAATGATCGAAAGCTCCCTGGCACAATTCCCATTGATGAGGACTTCGTTAGGGGCCTCCCTTTCAAACCGTTCTTTTTCCGTGTTTATTTCCAATTCGAAATCTTTCTTATTGGTAGCCCATTGCATAAGGTATTTTGTTCCTTCTCTGCCTTGTTGCTCGAAACTATGTTCATTATAACCATTGCTACTACTCAAGGTGGAAATCGCCCTTAAATAGTAGGGAGAAAAGCCAGCCTGATTGTATTTCCGCATATTCGTCTGCATGTGCTGCAATTCTTGCTGTGACTTCTGGTCTGCCATTCTGATGGCAGCGTCTAATCCCTGCATTTCACCAGAAAGTTGCTGGCGGAAGAATTGCCACTCTTGTTCAATGGTCATTCCTGGTTTGTTGGTATAGTTGGAAGGTATTAACGCGGTGTAGACGCCCAGATTAAAGGATGTGGAAAAATAAGTTTTAGGGGTATAATAAGCTGGTCGTGACGATTTATTCTTCTCCAGTTTATCTAGTTTTTCCAATTTACTCTTGGTAACACTATGTTTTAATGAACGCTTTAAGGCAACAACCGCCTCGGCTGTTTTACCCTCCGATTCCAAGATCAAACATTTCGTATAATTAGCTTGTGGATGATTTGCATACACACGAATGGCACTGTCTAAATATTTGTTAGCCTTATCCGCATCACCCAATTGCAGCCAAGCTTGTCCAAGATTATTTAGCACTGTGCTGTTATTTTTGTGTGCGCGGTTTAGCTTCTCTAAAACAGGAATAGCCATGTGACCCGCACCTGTCATGGTTAAATAGGCAGCATAGTTATTATAGTTATCTGCATTAGGTAATACTTCCGTTGCCTTGCCCATTAAATAAACGGCTGGTTGTTTCAACCCCATGATCCACATTCCGTTGGCAGTGGATGCAATCATGGCCCCATAGTAAGGATCATTTTTAAATTGCACGATAGCTTTTTCTGCCAGCGCCTTTGATTTAGGTGTGATCAAACCCGCAATGGAGCTATTGGTGGTTCTTACGAATGAAGCCAACTCAGCATTTGTCAATGTTTTTTTTGGAAGCTTTGCAATCAGCTCTGTTTTTTTTGATGGGATAACTCGTTCATCTTCTTCAGCTGCATCTGCAAGTTGTTGATCTGTTACGTTTGGAAGATTGTTAAAGGAAGGTATTTTAATTCCGAGGCTGTCCATCATACGTTTTGCTTTCGGGTCGAGACCATCCATGGCCTTCTGCGCTTCCTTCATCATCTCTTCCATTTCCTTTTGCGTGGGAGCTGTTTCTTTTTGTTTGGGCTTTGGTTTTGTTTGTGAAAGCAAAGGTTGTATTGTAAACAAAACTACAACCGCAGAAAGTAGGAACCTTTTCATGTTGCAGATTTATTTCTTTTCGATTGAGGCTATCAGTGGATCGAAATTTTGATCGGTAGTACAAATTAACATTTTATACTCTGCATTCAAGAACCCAACGGCATTTTTGAACACTATAGTTTTTGAACCAAAAGTTGGATGAAGATTACCGTTTTGGTCTTTGAATTCCAAGGTTAGGGTTACTCCCTCTATCCTCCATGCGTCCGTAAACCAATTGGGTAGATAGCCAACAGTAAAAGTTAATCCAGTCTGCTGTAAACCACTAAGTGAATACTTGTCCGGGTTACTTCCATAATATTCCAACCCCACTTCTGTTGAAGAGTTTACCTTCATTTCATTTTTTAGATCACCAATTTTAAATAGGCAATCATTGGCATAATTGAATCCCGGGCGATTTTTTATCCAGAGTTCCAGATAAATTGGTGATGGGAATTCCTTGTTGTCCGCCCCCGTTGTGATGCTCACGCGTGCAGAGGTAAGTGTATAAGTGCTTGGGGGAGTACTTGTATTCGTTTCTGTTCCGGTAGTCTTAGTAACAGCAGGAGTTGGAGGAGGCTCTTGACCGATAGTTTTTTGTAATGTGGTTTTAGTTGGCTTTGTATAGATCTTGGTTTGAGCAAACAGCAATGTGGTAATGCACAAAAACGAGAACAGGAACAACAAGGGCTTTTTCATGGCATTTAGTGTTTTTAGTTTCTAAGACATCAATTTGTTTAGTAAAAGTCCCGATTTATAAAAGGCAAATCAATCCCTTAAAAACAGGATATTGTGATAAAATGAAAAAATCATGGAAAAAGGGGAGAAGGTTTGAAAACACTGCTACCTTTATTTGTACACGAATACTTTATGAAAAAGTCACTCATCTTTTTTTTATTCACGATGACTCCCCTAGCAGTCTTCGCACAGATGCTTATGAACAGGGATAGTTTGCTGAAGTTGTTACCTCATATAAAGGAGGACTCCAATACTGTACTGCTATATATCAACATCGGTCAGCAGTATGAATCGAATGAACCCACGTTGGCAAAATCATATTATCTGAAGGCTGGTCGACTTAGTCGTAAAATCAATTATCCTCGGGGTGTCATCAAATACATTAATAACTACACGTTTGTGTTGAATCTGCAGGGCATGTATGATTCATCATTACTATTAAACCTGCAGGCCGTAAGCATCGCCAGAGAAATAAAGGACTCTGTTAATCTTGGTAAAGCCCTTTTTAATACGGGTACCTCCTATCGGGTACTGGAAGAATACGAGAACGCAACAAAATATTATGAAGAGGGGAAAAAGATATTCGAAAAGTTCGGTAATGAAGATATAGCCAGAGGCGATGATATTCTACAGTTGCTGTATTATCAAATGAGGAATTTTGATAAGGCGATTGAATTGGGAGAAAAATCAGTAATTGGAATGCGAAAAATAAATGACAGAACTGGGCTTGGTTTAGCGCTAAACAATCTTGGTCTGAGCTATTCTTCTATTCGAAAGTTGGATCGGGCAGCTGCACTTTTTAAAGAAGCGTTGCAAATAGGCAAGGCCATTGGCGATAAGAATATGCAGGCCAACCCCTATCTGAATCTTGGTGATATTTCGCTTCAAAAGGGGGAATATGAAGAGCTAAAACACTATATGGATAGTGCTTTAGTCCTTTCGAAGGAGTTAAAAATGGCTGAAGGAGAATTGACGGCTACTATGGGTCTATCATTTTACTATACCTATAAAAAAGACTTCACTCTTGCTGAACAGTTGAGTAAGATGGCACTTTCATTATCGTATCGTTTAAATTTAAAAAGTCAACGCGTCAGGGTATTCGCTCAGCTTTCAAACCTGGCGTATGTCAAGCAGAACATGCCCTTAGGCGAATACTATGCCGCGCAAAGTACGCTGTTGGGAGACAGCTTGCGGAATGAAAGCATTCAGAAGAATACACTCGAACTTGAAAAAAAGTATGAATTTGAAAAGAAGGAGTCCCGAATACAGAAATTAGAAGCGGATAGAAAAGTGCAAGAGCTTTCACTTCAGCGCAGAGGTATCTTCAATTATATATTAATCACAGGGATCGTGGTTTTGGGTATCATTTCATTTCTCTTGTATCGTACCTACAGGCAAAAACAAAGATTACAACAACAACGAATCTCTGAACTTGAAACAGAAAAACAACTAACGGCTACTGAAGCTGTACTGAAAGGTGAAGAACAAGAGCGCACCCGCCTTGCCAAAGATCTTCACGATGGACTGGGCGGTATGCTTTCCGGAATTAAATACTCATTCAATACAATGAAAGAAAATTTAATAATGACTCCTGATAACCATCTGGCCTTCGAACGCAGCATGGATATGCTGGACAGTTCCATTAAAGAAATGCGCAGGGTGGCACACAACATGATGCCTGAAACTCTCGTGCGGTTTGGATTGGACACAGCGTTAAAGGATTTTTGCAACGACATTAACCAAAGTGGGGCATTGGTAATCAATTATCACTCCGGTGGATTGGCAAATGAAAATCCGGATCAGACAACAGCAATTACTATTTATCGAATCGTTCAGGAGTTAATCAACAATACCTTAAAGCATGCTGCAGCAAAAACAGCCATTGTTCAGATAACAAAAACTGATAGGCAGCTCGCTGTCACAGTAGAAGATGATGGCAAAGGATTTGACACAATCATCCTTAAACAATCGAAAGGAATAGGTTGGTCAAACATTCAGCACCGTGTTGATTTCTTAAAGGGAAAACTCGATGTGGATTCACGACCCCAAAAAGGAACTTCTGTTCATATTGAATTCAATGTTTAAATGGCTGTAAAAGTTTTTATCACAGACGATCACTACATGATTGTGGAGGGCATTCGCTCCTTGCTACAACATGAAAAAGGTATTGAGTGGATGGGTCACGCCATGAATGCTGCCTCGTGTTTAGCTTTTCTGCAACAGCAACAACCTGATGTTATTTTGATGGACATCAGTATGCCCGATAAGAGCGGCATTGATTTGTGTAAAGAAGTGAAAGAAAAATATCCTAATATTCACGTAATAGGGTTGAGTACATTTAATCAACAGAGCTTTATTCAAAAAATGATGGACAATGGCGCTTCTGGATATGTATTGAAGAATGCCACGCGTGAAGAAATCATTGAAGCGATTGAGGCTGTTGTGAGTGGTAAGAAATATTTAAGTATGGAAGCCGCGTCCACAATGAGGGAAAATAAGAACGCTAACATACCGGTTATTACACGAAGAGAAAAAGAAGTGCTTCACTTGATTGCAGAAGGCATGACGAACAATGAGATTGCAGAGAAATTATTCATCAGTTCAACAACTGTTGATACCCATCGAAAAAATTTGCTCGCGAAGTTTGATACCCGAAATACAGCATCCTTAATTCGACTCGCTTCCCAAATGCAGTTTATTTGATACATGTGTTATTTGGCTATTGTCAATAATGATTTTGACCAAAAAAAAATTAAATAATGGAGTGGCACTCGGAACCCTGGAATTATTTACTCTTTCTACTTTAACGATTACATGGGAAAATGCAATTATTTTTTTCCGAGCACTCGTGTTACTCTAACATCCGTAAAATCTGCAATTTGTCGATGGGCTAACAAGCTTGCACCTATGCTCCAACGAGGAAGAAAAGAATACTGAAGACCCCAACGGTGATAGACGAAGTCAGTCGTGTTTTGACTCAAAATATAAAAGCCCAACTGCTGGCTAAAAATAAATTTACTAAGCAAAAACTCATGCCCGGCCATAAGCCCAACTTGGTAGCCGTTGGAATTAATCCCGTTAAGGCTTAAAGATTTTTGAGAATATTGATCTTTGTAAAGTTCTGCCGCTAGTGTCCAGGCATGTAAATAAGTTGTTTGCCAGCTGGTAGTAAAATTGATTCCGGTGATTGGGTAATAGGCACTGACGCCATTAAAAAATCCTTCCTTTAGTATGCCAAATAATTGCAGATCAAAGCGTGTTGATCGGTGCCTCCTTGTTTTTGTTTTGTCTTGCGTATATTTTGTAAGAGCTAACCCTTGCGGAAAATATTCTAATCCAAAAGAAAAGGTTGTCCAATTAAGACCATAGTTGGGATCAGATAACCCACCATTGGAAACATGGTGCGCTTCGGTATTTAAATTAATTGCCCAACGATGAAATAATTGATAGCGCACTCCAACTCCTAACGAGAAGCAGGCATTCACATGCAGACTGTATGCTTTGTTAGCCGGATTATTTATTGGGTCGTATGGATTGGAGAGAACAATAGTACCGACAGAGATTTTTGGAAAAAAGCTGAAGTCCGGGTTAATCAAAAAATGTGGTTCCAATGAATAGGCGAGGTTGACACCTTTCCCAAAAATTGAGTTGTTATAATCGAAGTAGCTTATGGATAAGCCTTGCCTTGGTGAGCAAAGGTATTTATCAAAGATTTGACGATCGGTGCGCTGCCAATAGAGTGAAGCGGTAAGACCTTGCGTAATGGAACGGATAGGATCTTCGGGATAGCCCTTAGCAAAAAAGGTAGAGCCATAATGAGCTTCAAGCCCAACACTAAAGGTAGATTTGGTATCGAATGGAGTCTCCTGGGCGCAAGATGGCAAACAAGTAATACTACAAGCGAAAACGACTAATCCGATTTTTACTTTTAGCCTCATTGCACGAAAAGTCAATCATCCGTTCTGCAAGCCCCCTGTATGTAAAGCTAAAATATTCGAACCTCTTTCGAAATGACCTTTCTTTATCAGATCAAAAACTCCCCATAACATTTTACCAGTATAGACTTCATCTAACGGAAGTTGATGGGTTGTTCTAACCTCTTCAATGAATTTTTTAAGGCTCAAAGTCGTTTTTGCATAGCCGCCAAAATGATAATCAAGCTGTAATGACCAGTTATTTTTTGGTTTGGAAAGCAGTTGATTAATGTCGTTGATTAGAAACTCAGCGCCTTTCAAAACAGGGAAGCCAATTATTTTTTTTGAAGAATCAAGCCCTTCAATGATTCCTGCGATGGTGCCGCCCGTGCCAATTGGCAAGCAGAGATAGTTGAAATCAATTTCACTATTAAGCTGGACGGCAAACTCGGCACATCCTTTTACAGCCAGCTCATTGGTTCCTCCTTCAGGAATCAGATAAAACTCTCCGAATTGATCGTGCACCGATTGAATAAACTCCGTTTCCTTTTTCCTTCTGTAAACTTCGCGTGAAAAGTAGTGCAAGTGCATTCCACAGCTTTTTGCAAATGAAATGGTTCTGTTGAGTGGCAAAGATTCTTCACCACGAATAATTCCGATGGTTTTTAGTCCTAGTTCTTTTCCCGCGGCAGCGGTAGCATAGATATGATTAGAGTAGGCTCCGCCAAATGTAAGTAAGGTGTCGTGCTTTAATCGGGTGGCTTCTTGTAGATTATACTTCAACTTCCACCACTTATTGCCGGAGATGAATGGGTGATTTTGGTCTTCGCGCTTTACAAAAACCATAACTTCAAATTGCTCAAAAATTTGGCTTTTAAGTTCTTGAATATTCGTTTTGGTGTAATTGAGCAATTTTATGGATTTATAAATAATACTAAAATATTTAGTAATATTGTTTTATGGATGACTATTTCAAAGGACGAGGTGCGCAGATAAAAACAGAAAACAGGTTTCTAAAAGCACAGTATGTGACCGATCACATCGAAGGCTTGGACGAACCGCTTTTGGAGAATCCACACACTCAAATCTTTCACGAAAGTCCGAAAAAGATTGTGAACAAAGTAGATAGTCCGGATTTAGGTTTTGGTTTTTCGATGAATCCCTACCAGGGCTGTGAGCATGGTTGCATTTATTGCTATGCCCGAAATACGCACGAATATTATGGTTTTAGTGCAGGATTGGATTTTGAAAGTAAAATCATTGTGAAGAAAAATGCCCCACAACTCTTGGAGCAACAGCTGTTAAGTAAAAATTGGAATGTGGTACCCATCATGCTTAGCGGCAACACAGATTGTTATCAACCGCAAGAAAAAAAATTTGAAATTACACGAGGCTTATTAAAAGTGATGGCACGCTATCGCCATCCGGTGAGCATCATTTCCAAAAACAGTTTAGTGCTGCGCGATTTAGATTTGTTGCAAGATCTTGCTTCTGACAAGTTGGTTCACGTCTATATTTCAATTACCACGTTGAATGAAGAGTTGCGGAGAGCCATGGAACCACGGACTGCCAGTTCCACCAAGCGATTGAAGACGGTGGAGGCATTAGCCAAGGCTAATATTCCAGTTGGCATTATGAATGCACCGATTATCCCGGGACTAAACCATCATGAAATCCCAGCGGTGTTAAAAGCAGCCTCCGAACATGGAGCCTTGAATGCGGGGATGACCATTGTAAGATTAAACGGCTCCATCGGAAAGATCTTTGAAGACTGGCTGCGGAAAAATTTCCCTGGCCGCTTTGAAAAAGTGTGGAATCAAATCTGTTCTATGCATGGAGGCAATGTAAATGATTCTCAGTTTGGCAGGCGCATGGCCGGGGAAGGCAACATAGCAGAATCCATTCATCAATTGTTTCGCGCTTCCAAGAAGAAATATTTTGAAGCAAAGGCAATGCCTGTCTATGACTTAACGAAATTTAGGAAGGGCGGGAATTTGAGTTTGTGGCTTAATGGACATTTATTAGGCTGAAACCCTCACAAGCCATTGATTCATATAGCTTTAGGCCAAATCAAAGCTATGAATAAAAAAACTGCTTTCGCTGTGGGTCAAAAATCACAAAGAAGAACGGTAAGGTCAAAGGCGTCCAATTGTACAAATGTGCCTCTTGCGGCCGACAATTTTTAGGGGGCGAGCGACTAGATAACAACCATCTGTGGCAGCAATACACCGAGGGTAAGCAGACCTACCAACAGTTGGGCTCGCAGTACGGCTTCTCCATCAAAACAATCTAGCGGAAGATTGATAAGGTGAGGGTGGAAAAACCAACCCTTGCAAAAGCGGCAGTGGTTGTGTTGATGGACACAACATACTTTGGCAGAGCCTTTGGCGTGATGCTGTTCAAAGATGCCTATAGTGGCAAGAACCTTTACAAGCAATACGTCAAGAACGAGACCAATGGTCTGTACGCAGCAGGTCTCTTGTTTTTAAAAGAGAGCGGGCTTGACATAAAGGCCATTGTATGCGATGGCAGGAAAGGACTGCTCTCCTTAATGCCCACCGTTCCAAAACAAATGTGCCAGTTCCACCAAGTGGCCATCGTCACCCGCTACCTCACCCGCAAGCCCAAGATGCAAGCGGCCAAGGAGCTACGGGAACATGCGCTCCTGTTGTCCCAAACAGACAAGGAAAGTTTTGAGAGAGGACTCGCTGCGTGGCATACAAAGTGGGAGGTTTTTCTCAACGAACGCAGCAAAGACAAGGCAGGTAAGAACCGATACACACACCGCAAGCTCCGCAGCGCTTACAGGAGCTTGAAGACCAACATGCCTTGGCTCTTTACGTGGTATGAAAATATTGAACTGAACATCCCCAACACGACCAATGCCATTGATGGACACTTTGCCGATATGAAGAACAAACTGCGAAACCATAACGGGCTATCGTTGAAAAGGAAAATGAAATTCATAGATGAGTTTTTGAAGGCATGAGGGTTCTCCAAAATGTCAACGGACCACCTTGTGATGGCCCGTTGAACCCAGATTTTGCAGTAGGAAATAAATACGCCATAGTGTCTTACTTTTGAATATGGAACACCACTATACCGATAAGTTAGTAACAGCTTGGGGCGGC
>JAYVPS010000245.1:0-3925 GCA_043757225.1 Cytophagales bacterium
TTTTATCAATGGTAGCAATGGTGCCAAAAGGTGTGAGTGAAGAGTAGTCTAAAGGCCGATAAGCCTGAGTGTAGTTTACGTAAATATTAGTAGAAGATGTAACGGCTAATTGTGCCCCAGCACCTGCCAGGAAAATAGAGCGGTCCTTTGAGTAATCTGAAAAGATGGTTCCGCTTCCATCATTGCTTGGATTAAACCCTTTTACGGTAGAGTGGATGTATTCATAACGAAGCCCGGGCGTGATAGTTAGCCGGTCTCCAATTCGGAAAGCGTTTTCGATAAAAGGGGCTACGTTTGTAGTGGTAAAATCTAAATCGTATTCATAACTAGGAACAACCAAAGAGAAATCAAAATCAGACCCTGTTGTACCTTCTCCGCCACCTTGCCGTTTCATTTTTCCGCTAAAGAAACGTACACCAGCTGCTAATGTATTTTTTAACCTCCCCATTTCGTAATTAGAAAGCAGTCGCACTTCTGTTGTATTATTTTGAAACCCCTCGTGTTGAGATTCCCGATTGCTGTAGTTGTTAGTTATGGGATCAATTTCATCTAGCGCATTGGGGCCACCATCTTCGTTTCGCCACACTAGATCACGCGCACTGGAGTTGAAGGTAGACTTTACGTTGACGGAAGTATGGGACGAAATTTTCCAATCTAATGTTGCAGTAACTACATTCCACGGACTCCGAAGCCAATTTCTTGCCCTATAAGATTTGCGGCTGCCAACGGCATAAAGACTATCTGAAAAACCGCCAGGCATGTGTAGTTGGTTTCGGAGGATTGAATACTCTAGCCCAATTTTAATTTTTTCGGAAGCCTGGTATTCAACCCTTGCGAAGCCAGTGAGTTTTTTATAATCAGAGTTGGGTCTCCAGCCTTGGATTGTTTGCACTTGCAAGTAAGAATAGTAATTGAACTTACCAACTTGTCCGCCTACGGAGTTAAATGAATTGAACATTCCAAAGCTTCCACCGGTTTGTTGTGTCGTAAATTCGAAGGGCTTGTTTGGGTTTCCTTTCTTCATGATGTAATTGATCACTCCACCAAATTGCGCTCCGTATTGCAAAGAGGATGCTCCTCGAATTACTTCTAGGCGTTCAACCGCTTCCAACGAGGGCAAATAATAGGACTCCGGATAACCATACAAATCGGCAGTGATGTTGTAACCGTTTTGGCGGGTGTTGGTTTCAATAGACTGTGTTGGATTTAATCCGCGAAAGCCAATACCATTAGAAGGAAAACCGCTGCCTTCTGTCTCAGAATAATTGGCTCCCGGCACCCGTCCTAATACTTGCCTTGGATTATTTTGTGCCGTGTTGGCATCAAGACTATCGAGGATTAGAACTTCTGTTTTCTTTCCTGAAAAGATAACCCCATCATGCACCTCTCCTAAATATCCCATCCCGGTAATGGTTTTTACACTTGTGATTTTAACTTCATCAAGAGTTGCTATCTTTTCTTCTATTTCAAAATTTACTTCGACTAGCTCGTTTGCTTTTACTTCAACAGACTTGGAAACGGATTGAAATCCAACATGAGAAAACTTAATTACGTATGCCCCGGGTATAATTTTTTTTATGATGAAATTCCCTTGGGCATCCGTTGTTGAACCAAGTGCGGTATTTCCCAGACTAATGGTTGCATTCGAAATAGGATTTCCTGCCATGTCTTTGACGGTTCCTTTAACAGAAGCGGTCTGGGCAAGACAGTTTGCTGATAATATTAATACAAGGCTGAATAGAAGGAGGTAGATTTTCATTAAGTTGATTTTTATAGAGTAAATGCTATTTTGGTTGCTTTTTGTTTGTTTATTATTTAGACTAATTATAAATAATGTGCAATGTTACATGATTTCGTGGTAATTAAAATGCCCAGATAAGTATTAATTTTGCCATTCTACTAGAAGAATTGCCTCAGAGCACTTGCGTACCAAGCTGTAAAGGGTTCTCTTCGAATTGAAGATAATTCGAAATAGATCAGCCTAAATTGTTCCGGGTAGCCATACCAGCACCTGAATTTCTAAAAATAAACCTCTACATACCTTCAAACAAAATGATTGGTTAGATTAGCTGGGCTTGTCATTTATTTTAAAAGAACTGAGGTCTTGCAATGACGGTTTGGGATTATTCTATGAATTCATCAAATCAACAATCTCAATTAGCCGATTAGTGAAAGCGAATTGGTCGTCAAACCAGGCAGAAAGTTTTAGCTGATTGCCGATTGCGCTGGTGAGAGTAGAATCAACAATGGCTGAGTGCGGGTTGCAAACTATATCGGTGGAGGTAATAGGGGCTTCATTATAAGCTAACAACCCTTTCAGTTGGTTTTGAGAAAGCCCTTGAAATAATTTGTTGACCGTGTTGGCATCGGTTTGCTTTTGCAGTACTGCATGAACATCCACCAACGCTCCGCAATTAATCGGTACGCGAGTTGATACGGTGGCTATTTTTTTATCAAGGGACGGAAAAACTTTTTCTAAGGTTTGGTCTAAATCAATTTTTACGGGTATGATGGATGAAGTGGCAGCCCGCCCTCTCCGGAAATCCGAATATGGACTATCTACCAATGACTGCCTTGAAGTGAAGGAGTGAATGACATTGATGTGTACGGAATCAATTCCAAAAGTTTTGATAAGATGATCTAACACTAATACAGTGCAGTTAGTCATGCAACCACCGGAAGAAAGGATTTTTTGGTTCCCCAGAAAGATAGAATCATTAAAACCTCTAATTAATAGAGGCACGTCTGCAGCACCTGTTGTTGAGAGCAACACTCTCTTGGCACCTGAAATTAAATGTTGCTTCAAAAGTTTGTCTGTCAAAAATTTTCCTGAGCAATCAATCACTATATCAATGTCCAAATCTTTCCAAGGTAACTGTGAGGGAGAGGCTTCTGAAAAAACTTTTACGTTGTGTCTAGTAAGATGAAAGCCATCTTTTGTTTCTACGAGTTGATTTTTGCCAAGAAAGAATTGCCCGTAAATAGAATCGTAGCTGAGCAAGTAGACCAGATTCTCTTTTGTCATCAAATCGTTAACAGCCACAACCTCATGATTGGTATCTGCCAATAGTTTACACAATAGTCGACCGATGCGACCCATTCCGTTAATTGCAATCTTCATTCTGTAAAAATAGTGGTGATTAGGCTTTGTTATGTATTCTAGAAAGAGAATTTTGATGTATTAAAAGGCAAATGGGGGAATTAGAACGATATCCATGGATTGTTGACACATCTTTACCTTTTTAGTAGGATTTTGATATATACCAGAGCTTGAATGGCAATTATGTTACCAGGGAGGAAGTTATTACTGAAGCGAATAAAAACTTCGATCTGGCAACCACTGCATTATCTCTGGTCACTTCCATGCCTGATTATGAAGCAATGATGGGAATCCTTATCCCAGTATTTTGTCAAACTGGCAATGGAGGCGTACTTTCTATTCTCCAATGGAGTAGAAATATTAGCACGATGAAAGCAAGGAATGTGCTTGTTAACAAAAGAATTAAAGAAATGTCTACTGCTGATTGGAATGCCCTTCTTGTTTTAGCAAGCAATGGTATTCAACAAGGTGATATCCGGGTTGTGTCTGACCCAGTAGTAGCATCGGAAATTCTAAGAAAGGAGAGAAGAGTGGCGTTGATTTTTAGAGGACTTGCTTTCTATGATGCACGAAGAGTAGGTTTCTTAGATGATGTCTCTAAAGGAGGTGGAAGAAAAGGCGCAGTCGTGCTTAGGTCAACAACCTCCTTGGATACTAACGCAACGATTAATTATCACTACTAACCGATTAAACTTAAAATGTGTAGGCAGGTTGCCCGGCCTACTCAAAAAGCTATATGTTTGTTTTGGACAAAAACAATAGCATGGTCAAAGGTATATCTAAAAATTTAGTCGGTCAGCCAATTTTCAAACAGATCATCAACTT
>JAYVPS010000246.1:0-3923 GCA_043757225.1 Cytophagales bacterium
AAGCACGGATTTCTTTATAAAAACTGAACTTATTTGGAGTTATCCATATTTCAACATCTTGTTTGTAAAAACATCCATTTAGTCTATTCCTGTTTACTCACCAGCTTTTGAATGTGATCCTTTTTATTGCCTTTGAAATTCACTCACTTTTTTAAAGTAGATTTGATTTTCCCAACCAAATGAGAAATCAACTACTCTTCCTCCTTCTTTCACTTTGTCTGACAACAACTGCCCAAGAGGCAAATCTAGATAGCCTGAAAAGGCAATTACAAATTGCCAACGGCAAAGAGCAAATACAAACACTCATCGAATTATGTATTGAGTATCGGTTTGTGAATGCCGATGCTGCAAGGCAGTATGGGATTATTGCACTAGAAAAATCTCGGCAATCAAAATTCTCAGACTTAGAGGGCGATGCCCTTCATAATATTGGTGTTACCCACGAAGCACAGGGCAATTATGACCAAGCCTTGGAATATGAATTACAAGCCTTGGCAATTCGTAAAAAATCGGGAGACCAAATAAAAATAGCGAAGACCCTGAATAATATAGGAATTGTATATGACGAGAAAGGGAACTACGACAAATCGCTAGAATACTATTTTGATGCCCGAAGAGTTTTTGAAAAAGAAAATGATCAAGCCAAGGTGGCAATGGTGATCAACAATATTGGCATTGTCCTCAAAGCTCAAAAAGAGTATAAGAAAGTAGTAGGCTACTATCGGGAGGCATTGGGAATTTATAAAAAACTTAATAATAAATTTGGAATTGCCGCCTGCGATACTAACTTAGGTTCTGTCTACCTTAACCTAAATCAATATGACAGTGCGCTATTTTTCTCTCTAATAGCTTCTCAAGAATTTGAGGAACTGAACAATCAACAATTTTTGGCTACGTCTGTATTTAATGCTGGCATGGCCTATTTTAAACTGGGAAGGGATAAGGAAGCAAGGGAAACCTTGACAAGAGCAACGAGCTTATTTGAAGCTTACGACAATAAAAAAGAGCTGTCATCGGTTTTGACATATTTAGCAGGCGTTGAGAGAACGGCAGGGAATATTTCTAAGGGGATCGATCAAGCCAATCGAGGGCTTTCGATTGCTCAGACCATCGGTGCGCGCGATGAGGTGATGCAAGCACGAAAAGAGCTATCACTATTGTGGGCGGCAAAGAGTGATTTCAAAAAAGCTTTTTCGTTTCATCAATCCTATGCTTCCATAAAAGATTCGTTGTACGAAAGTGAAAAATCCAAACAGATTTCAGAATTACAAACTAAGTACGACACTGAAAAAAAGGAAACAAAAATCAATTTGCTTACCCAAGAAACTAGACTGAAGAGTGTGCAACTCCGCCAAGGCATATTGGCAATTGCAGTGTTGGTTTTGCTATTGGTTGCCCTGGTTGGTATTGGTCTATTGTTAAGAAATCGCACAAAATTAAAACAGCAAGCTGACCTAGAGGCTGCCAGAGCAGAACTCCGCCAGCAACAACTGCAAGCGGTAATTGCTTCACAAGAAGAGGAGCGTAAACGGTTTGCTGCTGATCTACACGATGGGCTGGGTCAAATGATTTCCGCTATGCGACTAGGTTTATCAAAAGACACGATTGATACTTCATCGGTTCAATATGCGTTAGGCCTGATGAACGATATGAATGTGGAAATCCGCAACATCGCTTTCAATTTAATGCCGCAAGTGTTGATGAAAGATGGCCTTCATGAAGCTTTACAAGAATTTGCACAACGCATTTCCAATTCAGGGGGAATAAAGGTTGAAGTGCAGACTTATAATTTGAATCCTGCTATGGCTTCTGAAGAGCGAATTGCCCTTTACCGAATTTGTCAAGAATGGGTGAATAATGTGATTAAATATAGCGGTGCTAAACAGATCATACTGCAGGCGGTGCAACATGTAGAAGAATTAGTGATCACCATTGAGGATAATGGAGATGGATTTAACAAAAGACTGCTGACGGAAGGAAAAGGAAACGGCTGGAAGAATATTAACTCTCGCTTAAGCCTAATCCGTGGAAACATTGAAATCGATTCCGAGCCCGACCGAAAGGGCACCATTGCCATTCTTTCAGTTCCCGTCTAGCGGCTGGCACGCATAACAAATACCCGGTTGTGGGTATTTGATTGCACTCCTCAATCTATAATCTTTGGTGGTAAAACCAGTAGGATATGGAGGGGTATATTTGCAAAAATTCAGTTAGCCAAAAACCAATTACAGCGCGATTGTTGGATTCTCAATTGGAATGGCAATGTGGTGAAGCGAGTGGTAGTATGGCCTATAGCAACATAGTTTCGGTTAGATTAACGCGAATCGGGAGCAAGTTCAAAATTAAAATTCAATCGAACGTCCAAGGTTCAATCACCCTCACCAATCGTTTTTATTTAACCAATACCAAGTTTGAAGACCGCTCCAGACCATACAATACATTTGTGCGAGTACTTCATTTTCACTTAGGGAATAGTGCCGCCTCTTTTTCTGTAGGCACTGCCCGGCACGAATTGATTTTGGTTGCTTCAATAATGGTAGTAGCAACCTTTTCACTTCAGTGGTTAATAATTCAATTGAGTGCTTTGGCAACGCCTTATTATTGGTTCATTGGTTTTAATATTGTTTTATTTGCTGTAGCAGCCTTGCTTATTTTTCGTAAGTACCCCAAACCATATTTGCCGGAAAGTATTCCGATGGAATGTTTGCCCTGAATTATTTTTTTGTGATTTTAAACTCCACCCTCCGATTCATTTTCTTGTGTTCTTCGGTGTCGTTTTTCTCTCGGGGCTGTGTGGCACCATAGCCGTGGGCTGAAGTCGCGCGGCTTGGGCATTGGTACTGCGGTTCGGAGGACAATACTTTGTTTCTGTCCGGGTCTTAATTGAATGTCCGAAAATGTTTGGTCGACTATGGGCACTGTCCATCGTCTGTGGTTAGTTAGTGGTTGAGTTGTCGGCCATTCTATTCAACAGGTCTTAATACCAAATGAGGCAAAAAATATTGGTAAGCTTTTTCGTTTCTAACGATGAAACTCCTAAGAAAAAGTGTAGAAGAGTAGTAAAGAAATCTAATGGACCACAATGAAAAAATAAATGTTGTACTGAACCCGGCAATATTTTTAATATCAAATAAGTCAAAGAAATAGATGCTTGCTGAAATAACAAGCAGCAAGCTAACCCAAGTGATTTTGGCATCGCCTCTGATTGAAGATGCAGAAAAACTAAAATAGAGTATTGGACAAATTACAAGAGAAATTATGCCCCACCAGCCAAAAAACCAAAAGCCTATGACAATGCTAGCTAAAAGCGAAACCGGCCCAGCGAATAGTGCTAGAATAACGACTGTCTTTTCTGCATACAGCCTTTCGCCTGTTTCATTTTCTATTTGTCTCACAGGAACATTCACGTAAAATTTACGCGCCATAGTCCGGTCAATACCTACTAAGAGCCTTCCTTGTTTTTCTGACTCAACAAACTCTTTATGATTCATTATGGAAACGGTTAGTAATGGATGTCATAAAGGAAAATTGAAAATGTTAGCCCTGTTCTCTCAAGGGTCGAATGCAGTCTTTGTCGGTTAACGTCAACGTCATCGACTAGTCCAATTTCTATAATTTGGTTTGCGGTGATATTTTCAATTTTTCCGAAATTATAAAGCGTCTTAGCTTTTGATTTCACTTCCTCTGGAAGTTGTATATAGTCCCCAACCTTCAATTTAAAGTGACTCGTCCTGAAAAGAGTTTACACTTTTTGGTTAAAAGTCCTGATACAAATTTACACTTTTTAGTTAGTCCTGAAATCGCTTTACATTTGATTACCGGTTGAAGCGGAAGCGGGCACTGCTGAGGAGCAACCCGCCAGGATTAATCCCGGTCAGATGAAGTAATGAATCCGTTATAAGGTTTACACTTTGTAACGGATT
>JAYVPS010000247.1:0-3916 GCA_043757225.1 Cytophagales bacterium
TCCTAAAATTGATCTTCCTACCGATGAAAGATTAGTTCGGTATACAAAGGGCGAAGTAGACGCTGGTCTCGAAGCTCTATACTTTCAGTTCGGGCGTTACCTCCTGATTTCTTCATCACGTCCAGGAGGAATGCCAGCAAATCTTCAGGGAATTTGGAATCATCATGTACGTCCACCCTGGAGTAGTAACTATACAACCAACATCAATGCAGAGATGAATTATTGGATGGTGGAGTCGTGCAATCTTTCTGAGTTGCATACACCATTGCTCGATCTTATTGGTCGCTGTGCCATCACAGGAAAAGAAACCGTAAAGAATTTTTACAATGCGAAAGGTTGGACTGTTCATCACAACACCGATCTCTGGGCGACTACAAATCCGGTGAGTGGAAGTCCATCGTGGGCAAACTGGCCAATGGGTGGAGCGTGGTTGAGTCAACATCTTTGGGAGCATTATCAATTTACAGGTAATGTTGATTACTTGAAAAATGCCGCCTACCCAATCATGAAAGATGCTGCTGTGTTTTGTTTGGATTGGTTGGTAGAAGATAAGAATGGAAAGTTAGTTACAGCACCTTCTACATCACCTGAAAATGTTTACATCAATGATAAGGGATACAAAGGCACGGTAGCTGTTGCAGCTACGATGGATATGTCGATCATGCGCGATTTGTTTTCAAATGTTATTGCTGCTTCAGGAAAACTTAAGGAGGATGAAGACTTCAGAAAGATACTTATCGAAAAGAGAGCCAGGTTGTTTCCGTTACAGATAGGGAAGAAAGGTAATCTCCAGGAGTGGTCACAAGACTGGGACGATGCAGAACCACAACATCGACACATCTCTCATCTCTTTGGTTTGTTTCCGGGAAATGAAATATCACCTCGCCTCACACAAGCATTTGCAAAGGCCGCCAGCAAAACACTTGAACTTCGTGGTGATGGTGGAACGGGTTGGTCTAAGGGCTGGAAAATAAATGCGTGGGCACGTTTACTGGATGGAGATCACGCACAAAAATTAATCCGTGAGCAGTTGACCATCACAGGAATGGAAGGAACGAATTATACTAATGGGGGAGGAACGTATCCAAATCTTTTTGACGCACATCCACCTTTTCAGATTGACGGAAATTTTGGTGGTGCATCGGGCATGACTGAGATGTTGCTACAAAGTCATTTGGGTGAACTCCATCTCTTGCCAGCCATACCAAATGATTGGCAACAAGGTAATGTAAAAGGGCTGAGAGCGCGGGGTGCATTTGAAGTTGACATGACGTGGGCAAATCAAAAGCTAACGACCGCTTCAATTAAGTCATTGAATGGTGAACCTTGTACCATTCGCACATCTAATCCAATCAAGATAGAAGGCGTGACAGGAAAGTCACTCAAGACAGAATTTGGATATACCACCACCTTTCAAACAAAGAAAGACTCAGTGTACAAGATCAAATCCATTCGATAAAAAGTGAGTTAACAATAACTCTGACGAAATCTAAATGAAGCTAACAGCTATAAAACATAAACCAGCTTGTCAGATTTATATTACAGATTTTCAGTTAACTGCGAGTAGACTCAGCAAAATCAGGCTAACATGTCGAACAGTTTGGGCATTAATGACTTCATAAGTCAATACTTGAAAGAAAATAAAATTGAGACGAGCGTGTTTTGGAAATTATTAATAATCTACCTTAGCGGACCAAAATAATTTTACTATGGCCAATAAAAATTTACTGTCTTACCTTTCTGTTATAATTTTTGCCTCGTGTACACAACGGAGTTTGGTTTATGAATATGAAAATAAAATAAATCTACCTTCCATACTTGCTTCTTTCAATCGCATAATCAAGAATCTTATGAAAAGGAAAAATGTTGTCACGTTTGTAATTATCATTGGCGCATTACAGGCCGCGCACTCACAATCGCGCATTAGTGGGCAGCTCATTGACAACAAGAATGAACCTCTTCCTTATGCCAACGTACTTTTGTTGAATGCATCTGACTCTTCTCTGGTAAAAGGCAGCATAACAAACCAAGATGGAAATTTTGCCCTGGAAGGCATCAAGTCAGGGAATTTTTTTATTGTGGCAACGATGGTTGGGTATAAGAAAATGACCTTGCCCGCGTTCACGTTTTCGGGAGAACAAAATATCAAACTCAATGAATTGACCTTGGAAGAAGAAGCGACTCAATTGAACGAGGTAGTCATTAAAGCCGACAAGCCAGTATTTGAGCAAAGAATAGACGGGCTAGTGGTAAATGTTGCAAACAGCATCTCGTCAGTAGGGGGTACTGCACTTCAGGTATTGGAGAGGTCTCCGGGCATCACAGTAAATCGCCAATCCAATGTTTTAAGTATGAGTGGAAAACAGGGCGTACTGGTAATGTTCAATGGCAAGGTGCAACGAATACCTATGAGCGCACTGGTTCAATTGTTAAACACCATGCCCGCCAGCAGCATTGAAAAAATAGAGTTGATTACTAACCCTGCCGCAAAATATGATGCGCAGGGGGATGGAGGCATCATCAATATTGTTTCGAAAAAAAATCCGGAATATGGCACCACGGGCTCTGTGACGGGAAGTCTGGGTTACAGCTATTATGGAAAATCGTCCGGTTCGATTAACCTTAGCCACCGCTCAAAGAAGTTTGCCATTTTTGGAGATTTCTCTGGCACGTATAGTAAACTCTGGCAGCAATTCAATCTTGATAGGTCAATTGTAAATCCTGATCAGCAAACGACCACAACAGCTACCCGATATGTTTTAACTCCCGTTTATAACGGGCGGATTGGAGCCGAATGGTCCTTGGGGAAAAAAACCTCGATCAATGCGTTGATCTCCGGCTTTACCAATATTTGGGAAATGAATTCTTATAATACTTCGCAGACCCGACAAAGAGGAGTAGATTCCGTGAACGTAGATTTGTTAGATCATGAAATCAATCATTGGAAAAACCTAATGGGAAATATTAATATCAACCACGTTTTTAAAGAAGGTAGTTCGCTCAACATTGATGCCGACTACCTCTACTATCACGATAATAATCCTCACAACTTTGTAAACAACTACTACTTTTTGCAAACATCCTCCTCTTCGCTAGAAAAAATTAATATCAGCAAACAGACGCCAATTAATATGGGCGTGCTTAAGATAGACTACGAAAAAATGTTTAAGAAAATAAAAATAGAAACGGGCGTAAAAACAACCTTCTCAAGATTGACAAATAATGTGTTAGTAGAAAAAAATCTGTTAAATGAATGGGTGCCCGATCCAAAGTTTACTCAAAGCTATTCGATGAAAGACGATGTACTAGCGGCCTACATAAGTTCGAACATAAAGCTTAACGCGAAAGACCAACTTCAAATAGGATTGAGAACTGAGCACACAGATATGCAGATTGAAACAGCAAGTGCCGGAAAAATATTTGACTTGAATTTTTGGAGTCTTTTCCCCACGGCTTTCTATTCTCGACAACTCAATACTAACCACTCCATTCAGTTTTCCTATGGCAGAAGAATTACACGCCCCACCTATCAGGACATAGCACCCTTTGTCATTTTCATGGATCCTTTTACTTACTTTTCGGGCAATCCGAAGTTAAAACCCACCATTACAGAAAATGTGCAGGCCTCCTATTCATTCAAAGAACTTTTGGTCTCTTTAAAATATAGCTTTGATAAAGACTTCATTGCGAAATTTCAGACAAGGGTTGATCCCATCGATAAAAAAACATATTGGTATTCTGTAAACCTTGATCAGGTTCAGACCTATTCGCTATCGCTCAGTTTTCCTATTAGCGTCACCAAATGGTGGGAAATTCAAAACAATTACATGGGGCTCTATCAGCAAATTAACACATTGTATCAAGACGTGCCCGTGAATATTGTGCAAACCAGTGGACAGTTTAACATGACTCAGAC
>JAYVPS010000248.1:0-3909 GCA_043757225.1 Cytophagales bacterium
GAGCGTTTTTTGTCCAGCTCACATTCTTTTTCAAAAACTTGATAGCCTCAGGGAAGCCTTCCAAATTTTCAACCAGCGATTTTGTCAGTTGATATTCATTTTGGCGGGCGTCCAGTTTACGGCTGTTCTCCGTCATCTCATCCCGAATCATGTCAATGGTTTTTTCCAATGAACCGGTACGATGATAAACTTCCTCTTCGTCTTTCTTTAATTTATCAAGGTATGAATTTTTTTGTGCAATTTCTTCCGTTAAGAGAACGATCTTTTTTTCAAACTCTGCTAGGCTGGTGCTTTGCTGGTGAGTGTCAGTGGCAGTGCGCTCCAGTTCTTGCTTAAAAGAAGCAATTTGTATTTCGCGTATCTCTACACCCTTGTTGTTTTGAAAAGATTCGTCTTGCTTGGCGCGATGAGCTTGGCGCAAAGCATCTGATTCTCCCTGCAAGGTGTACGTGATTGCTTTTTGGCTTTCGTGTTCTGTTTTTAAGGCTTCTGCCTTTTCGGTTATCTCTTTTAAAATGACTTGGGCTGCATCACGTTCAGCTTCCAGGCTCTGAATGCTGAAGCGGGCGCGTTCATTACTTTTCTTGTCTTGATCAATTTGATCTTTGAGGGTTGCAATGCGGTCGTTCAAAAAGCGAAGACGCTCATTTTTAATTTGTTTTTCACTTTCGTGCAAACGTATGTTGGCAACAAATTCGTTGATGGATTTTTGTCTGGAAGAAAGTGTTTTTTCTTTTAAAATCAACTCAGCCTTCGACTTCTCAATGGTGGCTTCCCTATCCGCAATATCAGCCGTCAACTTTGTTTTGCGGTCATTCTCACCCTCCACCTGCCTGTTGACAATACTAAACTTTTCCTTTTGCTTATTCACCACCACTTTGGCCAAGTGAATACTTTTCTCTTTATAGTCTTCTTTGATTTTATAGTATTGCTCAGTCTGCTTCGCTTGCTTCTCCAGACTCTTCATGTTCTTTTCAATCTCGAACAGCAGATCCTCAACGCGTTCCAGATCTGTATCGGTGTCTTCTAATTTCTTAAGGGTCTCTTTTTTACGCTTTTTAAATTTCGAGATCCCCGCAGCTTCTTCAAACAACATTCTGCGTGAGTTGTCACGGTCGTTTAGAAGATCATCCACCATGCCGAGCTCAATGATGGCGTAGCTGTTGGAAGCAACACCGGTATCTAAAAATAAGTTGGTAATGTCTTTCAGGCGGCAGGCCACACCGTTTAATAGATATTCACTTTCCCCTGAGCGATACAATCTTCGGGTAATGGTAATTTGAGAATACTCGGTAGGTAAAATGTTTTTTGTGTTGTTGATGGTCAACGAAACTTCCGCCATCTGTTGTGCCGAACGCTGGCTAGTGCCGTTGAAAATCACGTTCTCCATCTTTTCTGACCGCAAGGCACTGGTCTTTTGCTCACCCAACACCCATCGGATGGAATCCACCACATTTGATTTCCCACAGCCATTAGGCCCAACAATTCCGGTAATCCCCTCGTCAAAATTGATGACGATTTTATCGGCAAAACTTTTAAAACCCTTGATCTCCAGCTTCGATAGTTGCATGAATACGTTCGTGATTAGTGATTGCTAAAAAAATAAGAGGGCAAAGATAACTTTAGGTTCGGCATTTGAAAAGCAAGCTATTCCCAAATGATGCACATTTTATCCAGCTTGAATAAAGCCTTAGAACCGCAAAAATTTAGGGTTTAACCGTGTTTTCTATCGGATTTTCAATATCTTTGGACTGAATGGATAATATTCAATTTTGGATTTGGTTGATCGTAATCGTTGTTACGTTCTTGGCGCGTGCTAAAAAGAAGCCTCAACCGCCAACTTCCAATGAGCCTTATCAGCAAGATTCAAAGCCTGAATCCAAGCCTATTTCATTCGAAGATTTGTTGCGTGAAATCCAATCAGCAAAAGCACCCAAGCCACTTCTCAAGGAGCCTAAGTATCAGCCGGCTCCTGTCAAAACATACGATTATACTGATTATGATGACGATTTGGAGGAAGAGGAAAAGGATTTAGAGCAGATTGATTATAAGAAACGCGATCAGGATGAAACGTTTGAAGCATACGAAAAAGCCAAGCAAGCCGCCTTTAATAGACCATCGCTCGAGGAGACAATGAAGTTGGAAGATACGGTAGTAAAGTTCGGCCAATTCAAAGGCTACCAGCAAGATAAGCAGGTAAATATGGCTGCCGCCTATGTCAAAGACCTACAAAACCCTGAAGGGTTTAGAAAAGCTTTTGTTTTGAGTGAAATTTTAAACAGGAAGTTTTAAGAAAACTTATTTTTTGATGTGAATATTACTTGGATGGGTTAAAATGGCTTTTCAAAGGGCTGATTTTTTTAGTTTGACGCATCTTTACGAAGGTTAATTGGGTTACTATCGATTTTTGATAGTTATTCATAATTAGGCAGATTTTAATTAATAATTAATAAATGAACCCTTTTCCATTCCTATTAGCTACAGCCTTTTGGTCTTTGGTTATTTTCGCACCCACCGAGGCTTCAAAGGGTTCTCATCGTAATTCCGATGACTGTAATGCTTTGCAAGTTACTTATGAAGTTAAAGCAAAAGAGAATGAGCATTCTTTGGATATTTTGGTTGTTGGAGGGAAAGAGCCTTTTAAGATAATTCTATCTATGGAATCTGGCCCATTACTATCTAAAGATTTTACTGAACAACATTACGCTTCTTTGAGAACAGGTACCTATTACTGTACAGTAATAGATGCAAAAAATTGCAAAAAAAATATTGAAATAACCATACCGTGAAGATCGTGAAACAAATTTTTCTTGGTGTTAGGATCACACTTGGGCTTGTATTATTGCTGTTATCCGCCCATCTGGATGCGCAAACTTTTAATTATACAAGTGGTACTCTCAATGTTGATGTAATTCTATTGAATCCTTGTAGTGGTTCTACGAGTAACGGTTCAATTACTTTTAAAGTAAATAGTGCCAACGGGGGCTCGGCAGTTTTGGTTCTTGTTGCGGGGCCTAATACCACAGATTTCCCTGGTGCAAATATTCCCGTTGGAAATTCTTTTACCTACACTCCAATCTCTGCCCAAGCTGGCAATTATGATTTTGTAATTCATGACTTCCTCAATAATTTTAATATAAATACTTTCGGCCCCCTTCCTCCTGTTACACTAACTAATCTTCCTGTAATAACGTTGAGCCAAGACGTACTTATAAACAATACATCCTGCGCTGGTCCAGCGACACTTACTGGCCAAATTCAATCCACCATCTCTGGGGGATCAACTATACTCAGCCCAGGATCTTTCAATTACAGCTGGTCTTCAGGCAATGCATTTGCTGCTTGGCCTATAACAGGTACAACCAATGGAGTAACCCCACTAAATTTAGCTACAATTTTGGGTGTCCCGGGTTTACCTGGTGGAACTTATACTCTAACTGTTACGGACAATTTTTCGGTATGTTCACAGATTAGGAGTTTCCTAATAACGGATCCATCCCCATCTATTCAAATAATAACCCCTTCATCTGGTAATGTTTGTTTTGGAAACAATTTTATTCTTCAGTTGAATGCTTCAGAAAACGCGCCAACTAATTATGAAGTCTTTAAAAATGGTTTGGCCACTGGACTTATTTTTCCAGGTACTGCCGCTTCACCTTTTAATATGTCGTTTTCTGTGGCTGGCTTTGTTACTGGTGATGTTCTCACTGTTCAGGCAAAAAATGGAGCTTGTACGCCCGCAATTATGACCGGGTCTGTTACCCTTACAATTAATATCCCCCCTTCGGCTGGAACATTGACTGGCAACGCTACGATCTGCAGTGGTACTTCCACAAATTTAGCGGTGACAATCACAGGTGGTACAGCACCATTCAGTTTTACCATTAACAATGGAGTAGGTCTTGTGAG